>JAGZRY010000025.1 GCA_018381425.1 Haemophilus parainfluenzae | reverse complement strand
GCTCGCTTTAGTGGCCGTTTACAATTTGGTACTGCGGGGCTTCGTGGACCATTACAAGCAGGCTCTATGGGTATGAACCGTGTTTTAGTGGCACAAGCTGCGGGCGGTTTAGCAGATTATTTAAAAGATTACGACAAACAACCTTCCATCGTGATTGGTTACGATGGTCGTAAAAACTCTGATGTTTTCGCACGTGATACCGCTGAAATCATGGCGGGTGCAGGCGTGAAAGCTTATTTACTTCCACGTAAATTACCAACGCCAGTATTAGCTTACGCAATCCAATATTTTGATACCACCGCAGGTGTCATGGTGACTGCAAGTCACAACCCACCAGAAGATAATGGTTATAAAGTTTATTTAGGTAAAGCGAACGGCGGTGGCCAAATCGTTTCTCCTGCAGATAAAGATATCGCGGCATTAATCGACAAAGTAGCAGCAGGCAATGTAAAAGATTTACCACGTAGTCAAGATTATGTTGTGCTAGATGATGAAGTGGTTAACGCTTATATTGAAAAAACCGCTTCTCTTGCTAAAGAACCTCAAGCAGACATTAACTACGTTTATACCGCGATGCACGGTGTAGGCTATGAAGTATTAAGCAAAACCTTAACCAAAGCAGGTCTTCCACAACCTCATATTGTGGCTGAACAAGTATGGCCAGATGGCACATTCCCAACGGTAAACTTCCCTAACCCAGAAGAAAAAGGCGCATTAGACTTAGCCATTAAAGTGGCAAAAGAACACAATGCAGAATTCATTATTGCCAATGACCCAGATGCAGACCGTTTAGCGGTTGCGGTTCCAGATGCACAAGGTAACTGGAAACCTTTACACGGCAACGTAGTAGGTTGTTTCTTAGGTTGGTATTTGGCAAAACAATATCATGCAAAAGGTGAGAAAGGTGTATTAGCGTGTTCTTTAGTATCTTCTCCAGCGCTTGCTGAAATTGCGAAAAAATACGGCTTCCAATCAGAAGAAACCTTAACCGGTTTCAAATACATCGGTAAAGTTCAAGGCTTATTATTCGGTTTCGAAGAAGCGCTTGGTTACTTAGTTGACCCAGATAAAGTACGTGACAAAGACGGTATTTCTGCAGCTATCGTGTTCTTAGATTTAGTGCGTCACTTAAAAGCACAAGGCAAAACCTTAGCAGATTACGCTAATGACTTCACGCAAGAATTCGGTGCTTATGTAAGTGGGCAAATTTCTATTCGTGTAAGCGATTTATCTGAAATTGGTAAATTAATGACCGCACTTCGTAACACGCCTCCAGCTGAAGTAGGTGGTGTTAAAGTGGCACAATTTATCGACCATACTAAAACAGATCGTCAAAGCGACATCCTTGTATTCGTATTAGAAAATGGTAGCCGCTTAATCGCTCGTCCATCTGGTACTGAGCCAAAAATCAAGTTCTATCTTGATGCTCGCGGTAAAGATCCAAAAGACGCGGATCAAGTTTTAGCACAATTTGAGGAAGGCGTTCGTCAAATTCTGCGTCAAGATGCTTACGGCAAACAAGATTGCTAATTGAGCAAACTATTAAATAATAAAAAAACGCTAGGCTTGATGCCTAGCGTTTTTATTTTTACTTATTTCAATGCAAGTTGTAACTTGCCGTGATGTTTTTCTAATAACGCTTCTGCTTGAGCACGATCTAGTCCACTCAAAATCATCATAATCGCTAATTTCGCATTTTGATCAGCCTGCTTTAATGTCTCTTCTGCAAGAGCCTTATCGCAATCCGTGGCTTGCATGACGATACGAATGGCGCGAGCTTTCAGCTTTTCATTACTTGCCTGCACATCCACCATTAAGTTTTGATAGCATTTGCCCATTAAGATCATGGAAGCCGTAGTAAGCATATTCAGTACTAATTTTTGGGCGGTGCCTGATTTTAAGCGACTCGAACCAGTCAGCACTTCTGGCCCCACTACCGTATCAATAGCAATATCCACAATATTCGCCATCGCTGAATTCGGATTACTTGCAATCGAAACGGTCACTGAACCTAAACTTTTCACATATTCCAATGCACCGATCACATAAGGTGTTCGTCCGCTTGCAGCAATACCCACCAATACATCTTTTGAGGAAAATTGAATTGTTTGTAAGTCAACCAAGGCTTGTTCTTTACTGTCTTCCGCCCCTTCAATTGGATGACGCAATGCGCGCTCACCGCCTGCAATAATACCTTTCACCATTTCAGGTGACACGCCAAATGTTGGCGGGCATTCAGAAGCATCGAGTACGCCTAATCGACCACTGGTTCCTGCGCCAATATAGACT
This sequence comes from Haemophilus parainfluenzae, assembly GCA_018381425.1. Classification (GTDB taxonomy): domain Bacteria; phylum Pseudomonadota; class Gammaproteobacteria; order Enterobacterales; family Pasteurellaceae; genus Haemophilus_D; species Haemophilus_D parainfluenzae_O. The sequence continues at coordinate 11,890 of JAGZRY010000025.1, read as the reverse complement.
AATCGACCACCTTGTTGAAATGCAGCAACAATACATTCGACCGCTTGGGCAATTTGAGGTAAACATTTTTCAATTGCCAAAGGCACTTGTTTATCTTCATCATTCATTAACTGCACAATTTCCAATGCAGACAAGCTATCTACATGCATGGAATTGGGATTCCGTTGTTCAGTAATTAAAGTTGAAAGGGTTTGTAATAAATTTTCTGCCATCGTTTATTCCTTTGGAAAAATCGCCCCTAAGCTGACCGCACTTGTGGCGCCCGTCACACTCGGCAAATTAGCCGGCAAATTATGCATACGACGATAAGCCAACCAAGCAAAAGCTGCTGCTTCCACATAATCGATATCAAGTTCTAATTCGGTCGTCAGTTGAATACGCCAATTTGGTAATGCCTGTTTTAAACCATTCATGATCGCCTGATTTTTAGCACCTCCGCCACAAACAAGTAATCTGCATGGTAACGTTGTCTGAATATTATTAAGTGCTAAAACAATGCTTTGCACGGTAAATTCTGCCAAAGTGGCTTGCACATCTTGTGGTAAAAGTGCGGTCGTTTTGCCTGCTATTTTTTGAATCTTATTCTCTAGCCAAGCCAAATTAAATAATTCACGCCCTGTGCTTTTCGGTGGTGGAAGTTGAAAGAAATCTTCATCTAATAATGCCGCTAACAAATCTGAATTCACTTGACCTGAAACCGCCCATTCACCATTTTTGTCGTAAGCTTTGCCTTGATGTTTTTCGATCCATTGGTCGAGCAAGGTATTACCCGTTCCCGTATCAAAGCCAATGACAGGCTCTTCGGGTATCAATAAGGATACATTACTAATACCGCCAATATTAAGCACCACCGTTGCCCAGTGAAGATCAAAAAAGACCGCTTGATGAAAAGCGGGTACCAAAGGCGCGCCTTGTCCACCAAACGCCATATCTTTACGGCGCAAATCGCCAACGACCGTAATGCCTGTTTTAGCCGCCAATAAATTCATATCACCGATTTGCATGGTAAACGGAAATTGACCTTTTGGGGAATGCCACACTGTTTGACCATGGCAGCCTATTGCTTCGATCTGCTCAGGTTTTAACTGGTATTTATGTAAAAAGGCATTTACACAATCCGCATAGAGCAAACCAAATTGATGATCGAGTTCACCTAATGCTTGTAACGACGTTTCGCCCGATTGAATAAGTGCGGTCACTTTTTCGCGTAAATTTGCCGGCATCGGCGTAAAATCAGCCGCAATTAATTTGGTTTGATTCGATTGGATGTCAGTAAGGGCGATATCCACCCCATCAAGGCTGGTGCCGGACATAATGCCAAGATAATAAGTCATAGTGTTCAATTCGTGAGTTTTTCAGAATTATAGCGGATTTAAAAAAAATAAAAAAAGAGAGAACATTGCGGCTCTCTCTTTTCATCACTAATGATGCTTATAAGTCATCAATGACTAAATAGATTTTTGCTACAGGGCCATGTACACCAATCACTTTAATCAATTCAATATCCGCTGTTGAACTTGGACCTGAGATAATATTGATACAAGATGGCATACGCTCGCCTTGTTGTGCTTGATCGTGTAATACTTTCGCCACTTGTGCAACACGTGGTAGTACTTGGCTTTTACGTACAACAACAATTGATTTTTCAGGTAATAAACTCACTGAACGTCCACGATCTGCGCTAGAGAATAAGACGATTCCGCCAGTTTCCGCCAAACCATATTCTGCATAAACTACACCTAGATTAGCTTTTTCAGAGAAACTAATATTATCTTGTGCCCTTTCTGGTGACCATATATGGCAAGTATATTTCGCTTCAAGCGCTGCAGGAATACCAAGTGCAGTCAATCTTTCATCTGAATTAAGCACAACATCACCGCCACCATATTTTTCACAGAGAGCAAGTAAGGTTTGTACTGCATCAGACTCTTTACATACATTTACGTCCACCATCATGGTTTTAGCAGAATTGGTAAATTCATTCGCTAAATCAACCGCACTTAAATGGGTTAAACGCTCAGTTGGGTATGTATTGACTGGTGCATCCATCGGTTCAGGTACGATAGCACGGGCTTTACCCATTTTCGCCGCTAATTTATTAAGAAAATTTTCGCGATTTTGTAAATCCATGCTTATTACCCTCTCTCTCTATTATTAAACCATTGACGGAAACTTTCACCATCTGCTTGTGGTAAATCTCGTGCTTTTGTCCATTCACCCAATGCACCAAATGTAATTGGTGCTTTACCATTTTTGATCAGCTTACCCGCTAATTTCGCACCGATATTCACACCTGTTTTCCATAGCATTGGGTTGGCATTGGCTGTGGTGAAGCCAAAAATAGATAAACGTTCCATCGCAGGAGTTTTACCTAACTCTACCATTTTCTCACGGTGTTTTAAGATTAACTGCGCTAATGGAATACGCACCGGGCAGACCGAATTACACGCATTACATAAAGAACAAGCATACGGCAATTCTTTGAATTCATCATAGCCACCTAATAACGGAGAAATCACTGCACCAATTGGACCCGGGTAAATAGAACCATAACCATGACCACCGATTTGACGATATGCTGGACAGGTATTCAAACAGGCACCGCAACGGATACAACGTAAAACTTCTTGGAATTCAGAAGCTAAAATATCTGAACGACCATTATCCACGATAACCAAATGGAATTCTTCAGGACCGTCAGTTTCACCAGCAAGACGAGGCCCCGTTAACCAAGTGTTATAACCGGTTAATTTTGCCCCTACTGCACTACGAGCAAGCATCGTAATTAACACATCCACCTCTTGGAAAGTCGGCGCTAAACGCTCCATTCCCATCACTGCAATATGCGTTTTCGGCAATGTCGTCGCTAAACGTAAGTTACCTTCGTTTGTCACCAAACAAACTGAGCCGGTCTCCGCTACTGCAAAGTTACAACCACTGATACCAATATCAGCTTCTAAAAAATCTTGACGAATTTTTTCACGTACGAAACGCGTCATATCTTCAGGCGTTTCCTCGCCTTCATAGCCGAGTTTCTCAGACAAATCCTTGCGGATTTGGTGACGATCTTTGTGAATTGCAGGCACAACGATATGGGATGGTTTATCCCCTGAAATTTGTAATAGATATTCTCCCAAATCGGTTTCGATCACTTGCATGCCCTCTTTTTCAAGCACTTCATTTAAACCGATTTCTTCTGTCACCATGGATTTGGATTTTACGATTTTCTTCGCATTTTTCTCTAATGCTACTTTACGAATATAAGCACTCGCTTCTTCGGCAGTTTCAGCAAAATACACTTTACCGCCATTTTCAATCACTTTTTCGCTTAATTGATACAAATAAGCATCTAAATTAGCTAAAACATGGTTACGAATCTGTTTAGATAAATCACGCCATTCTTCCCAATGACCTAATTCGTCAACCATTTTTTGACGATTAGCCCCAATAGTTTCTTGGGCTTTCACTACCGCTTTACGCATGATAGTGTTATGTACTTCATGATCGACACGCGCTTTAAAAGGAAGATTACTGGTTTTCAATGACATCTTATTTCTCCCCTTGCATTAATACTTCCGCAATGTGCATCACTTTGATCTTGCTGCCTTCGCGTTGTAAACGACCACCAATGTTTAATAAACAACTTACATCTGCACCAATTAAATATTGTGGTTCAACCTCTTCAATATGCTCAACTTTTTCTTTTACCATTTCGCCAGAAATCTCTGCCATTTTCACAGAGAAAGTTCCACCGAAGCCACAGCAAGTTTGTTGATTATGAATAGGAAGAAGATCTAACCCTTTTACGCCTTTCAAGAGAGCGATTGGTTCATCAACAATGCCTAATTTACGAGTAAGACTACAAGAAGGATGATAAACCGCTTTACCCGGCAAATAGGCGCCAACATCTGTTACACCTAATTTATTGACGATAAAATCCGTTAAATCACAGAAACGTGCAACGACCTTTTTTGCTCGCTCAGCCCAATCTAACTCACCAACTTTGGTGAAATACTCAGGATAGTTTTTGATAGCATAAACACAAGAACCTGCAGGGGCAACGATAGGATAATCGTTCACTTCAAAGGTTTCGACTAAGTTTTTCATGCCTGGAATGGCTTGTTTGGTGTAACCGCTGTTTAATGCCGGTTGCCCACAACAGCCTTGTTTTTCAAGGAAAATAACATTACAACCGAGCTTTTCTAGTAGTAATACGGTGTTTTTCGCCACGCCGCTCTTTACTACGTCAGCAATACAGGTAACGTAGAAATTTACGTTCATAAATAATTACTCCAACAGTAATAGAAAATAAAAAGTAAAATATTCGATAAAAGTTAAGCAACCGCCGACAAAGTGCGGTTGCTTTTTGCCTCTATTTTAGAGCGCATAGAATAACGGAATTAAGAAACTTGCGCAAAGGGCTGCAATGATACCGTAAACGACCATTGGTACAATTGTAGTCTTAATGATTGTTCCTTCTTTGTTTTGAATATTCAACACGGAAGAAACTGCTACGATATTATTAATACATACCATATTACCCATCGCTCCACCGACTGATTGTAACGCCAGAATTAAAGTCACAGATAAACCTGTAGTTTCTGCTGTTGATAATTGCACACTACCGAATGTTAAGTTAGATACGGTATTTGACCCTGAGAAGAATGCGCCTACAGCACCTAAGAAGGATGAGAAGATTGTCCAGTCACTACCGGTAACTTCTGCAAAGGTACGACCTATGATTTTCACCATAGAATGCTCGCCCCCCACTAACATCAAGTTTACCATCACTAAGGCTCCCATTAAGGCAATAAATGGATTTTTTACTTGGCTTAAGCTTGCACTAAAAATACCTTTTGCTCTGCTGAAGTTCACGCCGAAAAGTGGTAATGAAATTAATACTGTAATTACAAATGGAATTAACGCAGGCACATAAAGTAGTTTATAGCTTTCACTCACTTCTGAACCAAAGATATTTTTCAAACTAAAAATTAAACCTTTACTGACTTCAAATGTGCCTAATGAACCTAACGCTGTGGAGAACCACACATCTTTGTTATTCATTAAGCCTTTTAAGCCTAATTCAGGAATACGTGTAACGATTAAGAATAAAATTAATAAACCAGTTGGTAATAACGCTTTAGCAACTTGGCTCGCACTTACGGCATTATTATCTAAATTATTTTCTACTTTCGCTAAACCAATACCTTTATTTGCCACAAATACAGAAATAAAGAGACCAATTGCGCCACCGACTAATGATGGGAACTCATAGTTAAACTGTGCAATTAAGAAGTAAGGAATCACGCAAGAGAATACGCTAATATAAATGAAAACAATATTTTGACGGATTTCTTTCCAGGTCACCATGATGCGTAATGCCATCAATGGAATCACTAATGCCGAAATGGAGTGGATAAACGCTGTCATCGAACCAATTTCAAGAATCGATTTTGAATCTAATTTTAACGGGCCAAAACCGAACCAAGTTGGTGTGCCTACCGCCCCAAAAGAAACCGGAACCGAATTCATCACTAACGCCAACATGGCGACTTTTAATGGATTAAAACCTAACCCCATTAAAATTGGAGCTGCAATCGCTGCTGGCGTACCAAAGCCACTTGCTCCCTCAATCATAAAAGCAAATGCCCAACCGATAATCATTAATTGTGCAACTGGGTTGGGGTTAATATTGCCTAACCATTTACGCATCGTATCGGTTGCGCCAGATACTTCTGAAAATTTGTTAAAGAGAATTGCGCCAAAAATAACAGTAATTGGTGTTTGAACCGCTACGATTGCGGCGGTCACATTGGCACTGATCGTTACAATGTCAGTATTAAAATGAAGAAGGTGAACGCCCATCACCAAGGTTGCAATCCAAGGTAATGCAACATAAGAAGGTAATGCATTACGCTTTACCATTAAATAAATCAATAAAATGATTGGAAAAACACTAAGAATAAAAGACAAGCTCATAATCACTCCTCTGTACAACTAAAAAGTGGCGCGTATTCTATGAATTCTTAATGAAAAACCCACCCCCCTTTAGGGGTAGTTAATTGAAAATGTGACAAAGATCTTATATTTCTTTAACATTTTTCACTTTTCTTTATAACATTATTTTAACTCTTAAAAAAAACCAATAAAAATGCATAATTTATGGTAAAAAATAAATTTTCATTACAAATATACATAATAGAAAAATCCTTGTGGAAATTGACTCCAGCAAGGATTTTTTAAACTTAAAACGAATTAAAAGAAGCTTTTTTAGCTATTGATGGAATAAGGTAATGGTTCAATTTTCAGAACAGTTCCATCTTCAGGTAAACGGAAATGCGTTCCTTCTTCTAAATCGTTATTCATCACCACTTGTAACCATAAAACGCCGTCAAAATTGACCGCACTTACGATCGTGCCCGTTTTACGCCAAGCTGTTTCTAACTGCATTTCTATTTCGCTACCGATTTTCGGTGTAACCGTGGTTTCCCCTGAAAGCACATACATCGCACGTTTATTGGCGCCACGATATTTGGCACGCGCGACAGTTTCTTGCCCGATATAACAGCCTTTAGTAAAAGAAATCGCTTGTTCAATCGCTTGTAAATTTAATGCCTGCGGGATAAATTCATTTTGTGTTTCCGCACTCAAGCTTGGTAAGCCCTCTTGAATATCCGCACAAAGCCATTGTTTTTCATCGCCATTAAAGGTGACATCTAACGGTGTAGGATTGATCAAAATTGCACGATTTTCACCAATATCTAATTCAATCTGCGCGTGAATTCGACCGCACTTTTCACCAATCAAGCCGACAATTTGCCAATCCAAGACTTGGAAAGTGACTTTTGAAAACACCGCGTATTTTTTTAAATGATCGAGTGAAGCCAACAAAGCTTTTGGCATTAAAATCAAAAACTGTTCTGCTGAAAGCTTAATTAATCGGAACAACGAATTCATTTTGCCTTTAGGATCGCAATGCGCTGTAAGCGTTGAAGCGCCAGCTGCTAAATGCACCACATCACAAGTTAATTGGCCTTGCAGATATTTCTCTGCATCCACGCCCGCCACTTCCACCAAATCATAGTGGTTTAATGAAATAAATATTGCCATGATTTTTCCTATTCAAGGTTTTGAATTTGCTCACGCATTTGTTCGATTAATACTTTTAATTCCACGGCAGAAGCGGTGATATCGGCATTAATGGATTTTGATGCCAGAGTGTTCGATTCACGATTCAGCTCTTGCATCATAAAGTCCAGTTTACGTCCCACTGCCCCACCTTTTTTCAAGATATTATTGGTTTCTTTCACGTGCATTTGCAGACGATCTAATTCTTCCGCCACATCCACACGTTGTGCCAATAAAATCATTTCCTGTTCAACACGTTGTGGATCAAGTTGAATCTTCGCTTCTTCAAAACGTTGCAATAAACGCTCACGCTGCCATTGTAAAACCGCCGGCATTTGTGACCGCACTTTTTCAGCTTCTACAGCAATACCATCAAGACGTTGTTGAATAATGGCTTGCAATTTTTCGCCTTCACGTCCACGCATTGCAATAAATTCCACCAACAATTCATCAAAAGCTGTCAACAAATCTTGACTGATTGCATCTAAATCTTGCTCAGTCGCTTCCACCACGCCGGGATAACGCAATACGTCCGCTAAATTGATTTCGCCCTCACCAGCCTGTGCCTTAATCCATTGTAAAGATTGGATAACTTGATTCGCTAATTCTTTATTTAAATTAAGCTCAGCCGACGCTTGTTTTTTGCTATCAATACGCAATGAACATTCAATTTTACCGCGAGTGAGATTTTGACGAAGTTTCTCACGCAAAGCATTTTCCAAGCCACGGAATTGCTCTGGCAAGCGGAAAAAGTTTTCCAAATAACGTTGATTAACCGAACGAATTTCCCAAACTGCATCGCCCCAATCCTTCTTGATTTCAAGGCGTGCAAAGGCTGTCATACTATAAATCATAAGCGCTCTCCTACTATTGTCTCTTGTCTTAATTGATTTGCCAGCTATTTTATCGGGAAAGTGCGGTCATTTCTACCGTACATTTTGTAGAAGAATTTTGTTTTCCCTACTTTACACACTGTAAAGATTAAAATACAATAATCGTAAATTTATTATTACAATCTAAGGGAGATAAAATGAACAAGACCGTGGGAAGTACCTTACTTGTTGCAGGAACCATGATTGGGGCGGGGATGTTGGCAATGCCTCTCACCTCTGCGGGGATTGGCTTAACTGCGACTGTTTTCTTATTAATTGGCTTGTGGGCGGTGCTCACTTTCACCGCACTTTTATTCGTGGAACTGTATCAAACCGCTGACAGTGATGCTGGGATCGGCACACTTGCTGCACAATATTTTGGTAAAGCAGGGCGAATTATTTCCACTGCTGTTTTAATTGTCTTTTTATATGCCTTAATTGCCGCTTATGTGAGTGGTGGCGGTTCCTTATTACTGGATTTACTCCCAGCCATGGGCGATAAAGACACCATGAATAAAATTGCGGTGCTTGTATTCACCATTTTCTTCGGCAGTTTTATTGTCATCGGCACACACAGTGTGGATAAAATCAATCGAGTGTTATTCTTTGTGATGATTGCTGCTTTTATCTTAGTGCTCGCGTTAATGCTACCGAACATCAAATTTGATAACTTAATGGCGATGCCAATTGATAACGCCTTAATTATTTCTGCAAGCCCTGTATTTTTCACCGCATTTGGTTTCCATGGTTCCATTCCAAGTTTAAATAAATACTTAGATGGTAATGTGAAATCCTTACGCATTGCGATTTTAGTGGGTTCTGGCATCACGTTATTTGCTTACTTTTTATGGCAACTTTCTACGCACGGCTTACTCAGCCAAAATGAGTTTTTACAAATTTTACGTGAAGACGCCACATTAAATGGCTTAGTGAAAGCAACCTTAGAAATCACCCAAAGCCCAATTATTGCTAACGCAGTAAAAATCTTCTCCACTTTGGCATTAGTCACTTCCTTTTTAGGGGTGGCATTAGGTTTATTAGAATGTATCGAAGACTTACTCAAACAATCTTTTGATATTCATGCAGGGCGTATTTCATTAGGTTTAATGACCTTTATTCCCCCAGTGCTTTTCTCCCTTTTCTATCCGGAAGGTTTTATTCTCGCTCTGGGTTATGCCGGTCAAATGTTCGCGTTCTACGCAGTGGTTTTACCGGTAGCATTAGTTTGGAAAGCACGCTCAATTCATCCAAACTTGCCATATCGAGTATGGGGCGGTAAAGCATTGTTACTGCTTGTATTGGTACTTGGTGTGATTATTACTTCGATTCCTTTTGCTATCCGAGCCGGTTACTTACCTTTTGTCGTGGGTTAAAACAACCAAAAAAAAGACCGCACTTTGAAGGTGCGGTCTTTTTTTATTCGTTTTATTAAAAATCCCTTTTATAATGACCGCACTTTTAGGATAAAAAGAGAAAAATATGAAAGCAATTCAGCCCGAAGATCAGAGATATTGGCTGCTCACCAAAGGATCGACGCTTTATTGGCAGGACAATGATCTACCTTTCGGATCAGCAAAGGAACTCGGCCTCACAACGCAAAAAGCAATGTTGCTCGGGAAATGGAAATCACAACCTTTATGGCTTGTGGCAGAAAATAATCAAGATGAACGAGAATACCTTTCCTTACGAAGTTTGTTGTCATTACCTACTGAAGATTTTCATTTGTTAAGCCGAGGCGTGGAAATCAATCATTTTCTGAAAACCCATCAATTTTGCGGAAAGTGCGGTCAAAAAGCAGAACAAACTCACGATGAGCTAGCGGTTCAATGCACAAGTTGTGGCTATCGTACTTACCCAGTTATTTACCCTTCGATTATTGTCGCCGTTCGTCGTGGCACAGAGATTTTATTAGCCAACCATAAACGTCATTACACGCCAGGCAAAGCAGGTATATACACCACGCTAGCCGGTTTTGTGGAAGTGGGTGAAACCTTTGAAGATGCGGTTCGTCGCGAAGTCTTTGAAGAAACCGGTATTCGCGTGAAGAATATTCGCTATTTCGGTAGTCAACCTTGGGCATTCCCGAATTCACAAATGGTGGGCTTTTTAGCTGATTACGACAGCGGAGAAATTCAACTGCAAGAAACTGAACTGCATGATGCACAATGGTTTTCTAGCGCTGCCCCCTTGCCAGAATTACCGCCAACAGGTACTATCGCACTCAAATTAATTAATGCTACTCTTGAGCTTTGCAAAGCGGAACAAAATAAATAAAGGAAAGTCCATGTCTGAATTAAAAAATGATCGTTATTTAAAAGCCTTATTACGTGAACCAGTGGATATGACACCCGTATGGATGATGCGCCAAGCCGGACGCTATTTGCCTGAATATAAAGCAACACGTGCAGAGGCGGGCGATTTTATGTCGCTTTGCCGCAATGCGGATTTAGCTTGTGAAGTTACCTTACAGCCACTTCGTCGCTATGCTTTAGACGCGGCTATTTTGTTCTCAGATATTCTGACTATTCCTGATGCGATGGGATTAGGCTTAAGTTTTGGTGCAGGTGAAGGCCCGAAATTTGCTCATCCAATTGAAAACAAAAGTGCGGTCGAAAATTTACCGATTCCTGACCCTGAAGGCGAACTTCAATATGTGATGAATGCTGTTCGCACAATTCGTCGCGAACTAAAAGGCGAAGTGCCACTAATTGGTTTCTCTGGTAGCCCGTGGACACTGGCAACTTATATGGTTGAAGGTGGTAGCAGCAAAACCTTCAATAAAATCAAAAAAATGATGTATGCCGAACCGCAAACTTTACATCTTTTATTAGATAAAGTGGCTGATTCCGTCATTTTATACTTAAATGCTCAAATCAAAGCTGGCGCACAAGCGGTCATGGTGTTTGATACCTGGGGCGGTGTGTTAGGTCATCGTGAATATTTAGATTTCTCTTTGCAATATATGCACAAAATCGTTGATGGCTTAATTCGTGAACACGATGGTCGTAAAGTACCGGTAACCTTATTTACTAAAGGAGGCGGGTTATGGTTAGAAGCCATGGCTAATACAGGCTGTGATGCGCTAGGATTAGACTGGACTGTTAATTTGGCTGATGCGAAAGCGCGTGTGGGTCATAAAGTGGCGCTACAAGGCAATATGGATCCAAGTGTGTTATATGCACCTGCAGAGCGTATTGAGCAAGAAGTGCGGTCAATCTTAGCCGATTTTGGTCAAGGCAGCGGACATGTATTTAACTTAGGCCATGGAATCCATCAAGATGTGCCGGAAAGTGCGCCAAAAATCTTCGTAGATACCATTCATGAATTCTCAAAAGCCTATCATAAATAAGCGAGAAAAAAATGCGAAACCCTATTCACAAGCGCCTAGAAAATGTTGAAAGTTGGCAACACCTGACTTTCATGGCGTGTTTATGCGAACGCATGGCACCAAACTTTGCCCTGTTTTGTCAAATGACCGAACAGGAGCAAGCAGAAAAGACCTATCACAACATTTTAAATTTAGTGTGGGAATTTCTGACGGTTAAAGGCGCAAAAATTAATTTTGAAAACCAATTAGAGAAGCTCGAAGAAATTATTCCTGATGTGAATGATTACGACTTCTTTGGTGTAGTACCCGCCCTCGATGCTTGTGAAGCGTTAGGTGAATTATTGCATGCCATTATCGCAGGCGAAACACTCGAAAAAGCGATTCAAATCAGCCAAATTTCGTTAGGTACGGTTTGTTCTTTGTTAGAAACTCAAGAAAATCGTGATCTTTCTGAAAGCGAACTAAAAAGCCGTGAAGAAATTGAAGAAGAACTTGACCTTCAATGGCAAATCTATCGCTTACTCAAAGACTGTGAAAAACGCGATGTAGACCTGATTTTATC
>JAGZRY010000413.1 GCA_018381425.1 Haemophilus parainfluenzae | reverse complement strand
ATTGCTCTATGTATTTGTATTAGTATGGGCAGCTGACTCTGGTGCCTATTTCGCGGGACGAGCTTTTGGTAAGCACAAACTTGCACCGAAAGTATCACCGGGAAAAACATGGCAAGGCGTATTTGGTGGTATGATCACCGCAGCGGTATTGGCATTTGTATTTATCCATTTCTCAGGTGAAACCTTATTAGGTAGTCGTGCAATGAGTGTTTTTATTGTGCTTTCTGTGGCAACAGTGGCTATTTCTGTATTGGGTGACTTAGCCGAAAGTATGTTTAAACGTGAATCAGGCATTAAAGACAGTAGTCAATTAATTCCAGGCCATGGCGGTATTTTAGATCGTATTGATAGCTTAACGGCTGCAGTACCATTCTTCACATACTTCTATTTCTTTGTGTTATAGGATCGAACATGTCGTTTTTGTGGTCACTTGGCTCATTTATTGTTGCAATTGCCGTACTGGTTGCTGTACATGAATACGGTCATTTTTGGGCGGCAAGAAAGTGCGCTATTAAAGTTCATCGTTTTTCGATTGGCTTTGGTAAAGTAATTTGGCAACGTACAGATAAATTAGGCACAGAGTTTGCGATTTCAGCCATTCCGCTTGGCGGTTATGTAAAAATGCTTGACGGGCGAAATGAAGAAGTTCCCGCAGAATTAAAATCGCAGGCATTTGAAAGTAAATCTGTTGCGCAACGTGCTTTTGTGATTGCTGCAGGTCCCCTTGCTAATTTTATTTTTGCGATTTTGGCATATTGGATGATTTATTCTGTAGGGATTCCGAGTGTTAAACCGGTCATTGAAAACGTCACGTCAAATTCACCAGCTGCGATAGCTCAAATTGAACCGAATACCCAGATTTTGGCAATTGATGGGAAGAATACTCCCGATTGGGAAACCATTAATTTATTGCTCACTGATAAGTTAGGTTCTGATTCGGTTGAGCTCACATTAACGCCTTTTGGTGAAGACCAACCTTATCAACGAACCATTAATCTGCAAAATTGGACATTTGAACCAGATAAAGAAACATCATTTGAAACATTAGGGATTAATCCCGTTTCAAGTAAAGTGGAGATGACATTATCAAAAGTGGTGGAAAACTCTCCAGCAGAAAAAGCGGGCTTATTGATTGGCGATAAAATTTTAGCAGAAAATTCGACCGCACTTGACTGGAAAGCTTTTGTCGCACAGGTACAACAAGGTCAACCTTTTACAATCAAGGTGGAGCGAAATCAGGAAATTTTTGACAAAACCTTGCAACCGGAGAAGAATCAAGATGGTAAATGGTTTGTAGGGTTAAGTCCGACGTTCTTAAAAGTTGGCGAACAGTATCGAACTGAATTAAAATATGGTATTCTTGATGCGCTACAAAAAGGTGTGGAAAAGACAGGCCAAATTTCTTGGTTTATTGTGAAGGCAATCGGGAAATTGTTTAGTGGTGAACTTTCATTTTCCAGTTTGGCTGGGCCAATTTCAATTGCTCAAGGTGCAGGCGCATCTTCTAACGCAGGCGTGATTTATTTCTTAAGTTTTCTCGCGTTAATTAGTGTTAATTTAGGCATAATGAATTTATTTCCGTTGCCAGTTTTAGATGGTGGACATCTCGTATTTTTGGCGGCGGAAGCTATCAAAGGAAAACCT
>JAGZRY010000412.1 GCA_018381425.1 Haemophilus parainfluenzae | reverse complement strand
CCGCTGCTTTAGGGGCGGTTGCACCCACAGAAACCGTCCATGCACGCACTTCTTTCACGCCTGCAGTGAAGTAGGTTTGAAGATTTAATAAGGCATAACCAGCGCGAATTACACGGTTTAAGCCAGGTTCTTCAATACCGAGATCTTGTAAGAATTCGATTTTTTCATCGTCATCAAGTTCAGCAATTTCCGCTTCAATCGCCGCACATACAGGCACCACAACAGAGCCTTCTTTTTCTGCAAACTCACGTACTTTGTCTAAATATGGGTTGTTTTCAAAACCGTCTTCATTTACGTTCGCAATGTACATGGTTGGTTTTAATGTGAGGAAGTTATAGCTTTTAATCGCCAATAACTCATCTTTATCCAATTCAACAGAACGAATCATGCCTGCTTCAGAAAGTACAGGAAGGATTTTTTCCATCACAGACAGCTCAAATTTTGCGTCTTTATCGCCACCTTTAGCTCGTTTTTGTAAACGTTGAATAGCACGTTCACAGCTGTCTAAGTCAGCAAGGGCTAATTCGGTATTGATGGTTTCGATATCGCTTAATGGATCGATTTTACCCGCAACGTGCACGATGTCATCATTTTCAAAACAACGAACAACATGACCAATTGCATCAGTTTCACGGATATTAGCTAGGAATTTATTACCTAAGCCTTCACCTTTACTTGCACCCGCAACCAAACCAGCGATATCCACAAACTCCATAGTGGTGGGTAATACACGTTCAGGTTTAACAATTTCCGCTAACGCATCTAAACGCGGATCCGGCATGGGTACCACGCCAGTATTTGGTTCGATTGTACAGAACGGATAGTTTGCCGCTTCGATACCGGCTTTGGTTAATGCATTAAAAAGGGTAGATTTACCGACGTTTGGCAAACCAACGATACCACATTTAAATCCCATGATGTTTTCCTTATTGTAAGCATAAGTGCGGTTAAAATTTATGGTGTTTTTTCACCGCACTTTTGAGTTAAATTTTAAAACTGTTTAAGCGATTGGTGGCCTTCACCATGCCTTCTTTGAAAAGCAATTCAATGCAATCGGTAGCTTCATCTAACGCTTGATCGAGTGCTTCTCTTTCTGCAGGCGCAGGTTTGTTAAGCACAAAACCTGAAACTAAATCACGGTGTCCAGGATGGCCAATGCCAATGCGTAAACGATAGAAATTGTTGCTGTTACCAAGCTGAGCCACGATATCTTTTAAACCATTATGTCCGCCATGCCCGCCACCTTGTTTTAATTTTACGGTGCCCGGCGGTAAATCTAATTCATCGTGTAGCACTAAAATTTCTTCTGGTTTGATGCGATAAAAATTAGCAAGTGCGCCTACGGCTTTTCCACTTAAATTCATAAACGTCGTCGGCACTAAAAAACGGACTTCTTTGCCATTAATTAACGTTTTTCCTACGTAACCAAAGAATTTATTTTCTGCATTAAGCGAAACATTAAAGCGACGAGCTAAACGCTCAATCAGCCATTCCCCTGCATTGTGGCGGGTTTCCGCATATTTATCGCCAGGGTTTCCCAACCCCACGATGAGTTTAATTTCAGACATAGTTTTCTGCTTGAATAAAAATAGTGGCGTATTGTAGCGAAAAAGGGCTAATTTCTCAATCTATAAGGCTAAGACT
>JAGZRY010000411.1 GCA_018381425.1 Haemophilus parainfluenzae | reverse complement strand
TGAGATTATTATGCCTAAGCTTGGTGTGGACATGCAGGAAGGCGAAATCATCGAGTGGAAAAAACAAGAGGGTGATGTGGTTAATGAGGGAGATATTCTCCTTGAAATCATGTCAGATAAAACGAACATGGAACTTGAAGCAGAAGATTCTGGTGTTCTTTTGAAGATTACCCGTCAGGCTGGTGAAACTGTACCAGTTACTAAGGTAATCGGTTATATTGGAGCAGAAGGTGAAGTTGTTGCTGATAACGTAGCTAGCGCACCAGCTGCTGAACCTGCGCCAAAAGTTGAAGAAGTTGCTACTGTAGAAGCACCTGTAGTGGCAACCCAGGCTCCTGTCGTACACGAAGGTGGCAAAGTACGTGCAACACCTAAGGCTCGTAAGGTGGCGCGTGAGTTGGGTATTGACCTCACTCAAGTACCAGGAACTGGAGCAAAAGGTCGTGTTCATGCTGATGACGTTGAAAACTTTAAGGGTGCTCAACCTAAGGCGACTCCATTGGCACGTAAGATTGCAGCGGACCTTGGTATTGACTTAGCTAGCGTATCTGGAACAGGCTTTGGTGGCAAGATAACTAAGGAAGATATCCTTGCAATCAGTGCTCCAGCGCAAGTTAAAGAAGCGGCGGCTGCACCTGTAGTTGAAGCTAAACCTGAAAAAGTCTTGCCAGAAGGCGTGGAAGTTATCCCAATGTCTGCTATGCGTAAGGCGATTTCTAAGGGGATGACGCACTCATACTTGACTGCGCCAACCTTCACCCTTAACTATGATGTTGACATGACTAACCTTATGGCTCTTCGTAAGCAAGTCCTTGATCCAATCATGAATAAGACTGGTATGAAGGTAACCTTCACGGATTTGATTGGTTTGGCAGTTGTGCGTACTCTTATGAAAGAGGAACACCGTTACCTCAATGCGTCATTGATTGATGATGCACAAAATATCGAATTACATAAATTTGTTAATCTCGGTATTGCCGTTGGTCTCGATGACGGCTTGATTGTACCTGTCGTTCACGGTGCAGATAAGATGAGTTTGTCTGAGTTCGTTGTGGCTTCTAAGGATGTCATCAAGAAGGCTCAAGCTGGTAAATTGAAGGCTGCAGAAATGTCAGGTTCAACTTTCTCTATTACTAACTTGGGAATGTTTGGAACTAAGTCATTTAACCCAATCATCAACCAACCAAACTCAGCTATCCTTGGTGTTTCAGCAACTATTCAAACTCCAGTTGTTGTTGATGGAGAAGTTGTCGTACGACCAATCATGGGTCTATGCTTGACAATTGACCACCGTATCGTAGATGGTATGAATGGTGCCAAATTCATGGTTGATTTGAAACATTTGATTGAAAATCCTATGGAATTGTTGATTTAAGAAAAAAATATCTGAAAACTGAAGTTTTAATAGAAAGGAGAGGGCGAACCAGAGGGTATAACTGAACCCGAGCGGAAAGCTTGGAAAATAGACCGTCTGTCTACGTCAGCAGGCTGACATGTCAGACGCCTAATTTTCAGTCGCTTTCTGGTCGCTCTTGGTATCTTATAAATGGCTTTTGAGATTATTATGCCTAAGCTTGGTGTGGACATGCAGGAAGGCGAAATCATCGAGTGGAAAAAACAAGAGGGTGATGTGGTTAATGAGGGAGATATTCT
>JAGZRY010000024.1 GCA_018381425.1 Haemophilus parainfluenzae | reverse complement strand
GATGAAGCGCGTTTCAAACGCCCAGTATTACCTGGAGATCAAATGGAATTGAACGTTCAAGTGATTAAAGAACGTCGTGGTATTACAGCATTCACGGGTATTGCAACCGTAAACGGTGAAGTAGCTTGTGAAGCCAAATTAATGTGTGCTCGTCGATAATTAAAGAAAATTAAGGGGTAAGTATGATCCACCCAAGTGCAAAAATTCACCCGACCGCGCTTGTCGCAGATGGCGCAGTTATTGGCGAAGATGTTGTTATCGGTCCTTTTTGTATTGTTGAAGGAAGTGTTGAGATTAAAGCACGTACTGTTTTAAATTCTCACATTGTCGTGAAAGGTGACACCGTGATTGGTGAAGATAACCAGATTTATCAATTTGCCAGCATTGGTGAAGTAAACCAAGATTTAAAATATAAGGGCGAAGCAACTAAAACCATTATTGGTAATGGCAACCTTATTCGTGAACATGTGACAATTCACCGCGGTACTATCCAAGGTGGTGGTGTAACACGTATTGGTAACAATAACTTATTGATGATCAATGTCCACGTTGCTCACGATTGCCAAATTAAAAATAACTGTATTTTGGCAAACAATGCAACCCTTGCAGGTCATGTTGAATTAGATGATTTTGTTATTGTAGGTGGTATGTCTGCGATTCACCAATTTGTGATCGTTGGTGCGCACGTAATGCTAGGTGGTGGCTCTATGGTTAGCCAAGATGTGCCGCCTTATGTGATGGCTCAAGGTAACCATGCGCAGCCTTTTGGTGTAAACCTTGAAGGATTAAAACGCCGTGGTTTTGATAAACCAACTATGCATGCTATCCGTAATGTTTATAAAATGATTTACCGCAGTGGTAAAACCCTTGAAGAAGTATTGCCGGAAATTGAACAAATTGCACAAACTGAATCTGCAATTAGTTTCTTTGTGGAATTCTTCAAACGTTCTACTCGTGGCATTATTCGCTAATTAACGTTTCTTTTCTCATTAAGAGAAAATGATGAATAACAAAGAGACCGCACTATGATTTGTTCAAAGTGCGGTCGTTTTTTAGGATAAATTTAATGATAAAAGAAAATCCGACTATTGCGATTGTTGCAGGTGAAGTATCTGGCGATATTCTTGGTGCTGGTCTCATTCAGGCGCTTAAACGCCACTATCCACAAGCTAAGTTTGTCGGGATTGGCGGGGAGAGAATGATTGCTCAAGGTTTTGAAAGCTTTTTTGATATGGAAGAGCTCTCTGTCATGGGGCTAGTTGAAGTACTTAAACATTTACCTCGATTGCTTAAAATTCGTCGCAGTGTCATCGAACAACTTTCTGCTATTAAACCGGATGTATTTATCGGTATTGATGCACCGGATTTTAATCTTACCGTTGAACTGAAATTAAAAGGAAAAGGGATTAAAACCATTCATTACGTGAGTCCATCTGTATGGGCTTGGCGTCAAAATCGTATTTATAAAATTGCTAAAGCAACCCATCAAGTATTAGCTTTTCTTCCTTTTGAAAAAGCCTTTTATGATCGTTTTAATGTGCCTTGTCGTTTTATTGGCCATACTATGGCAGATGCGATTCCATTAAAACCAAATAGAACGGAAGCTTGCCAAACCTTAGGTATTGATGAAAAAGGACGTTATCTTGCCATTTTAGTGGGAAGCCGTGGTAGCGAAGTCGGGTTTCTTACTGAACCATTTCTAAAAACTGCTTTGTTATTAAAAGAAAAATATCCAGACTTGCAGTTTTTAGTTCCTTTGGCGAATGAAAAACGTCGCCAGCAATTTGAGGAAATAAGGGCTCAGATTGCACCTGATCTCGATATGCATTTAATTGATGGTAAAGCACGCCAAGTGATGATTGCCGCCGAAGCGACTTTACTTGCTTCGGGTACCGCAGCGCTTGAGGCGATGTTGTGTAAATCACCAATGGTAGTAGGCTATCGAATGAAGCCGTTCACGTATTTCTTGGCAAAAAGATTAGTCAAAACAAAATATATTTCATTACCTAATTTATTAGCGGATGAAATGCTTGTACCAGAAATGATTCAAGAAGATTGCGAACCGCAAAAATTAGCAGAACAACTTGCTCAGTATTTGGGCGATGACGAAAGTGCGGTCAAATCTCGCAGTGTTTTAATTCAACGTTTTACTGAATTACACAAATTAATTCAATGTGATGCGGATAGCCAAGCCGCACAAGCTGTAATTGATTTATTGGAGCAAAAACATGACTGATTTTGTTTATCCTGAAGGTTATCAAGTATTTGCGGGCGTGGATGAAGTAGGACGTGGGCCTTTAGTAGGGGCAGTAGTAACGGCTGCAGTGATCTTAGATCCTAATAATCCGATTGCAGGTTTAACAGATTCTAAAAAGCTCAGTGAGAAAAAACGTCTTGCACTTGCAGCAGAAATTAAAGAGAAAGCCTTAGCTTGGGCAATGGGACGAGCAGAGCCAGCTGAGATCGATGAACTGAATATTCTTCATGCTTCCATGCTAGCGATGGAACGAGCAGTAAAAGCCCTAAAAATTCAACCGCACTTTGTGTTGGTGGATGGCAATCGTGTTCCGCCTAACCTTGATTTACCAGCTCAAGCGGTAGTGAAGGGGGATTCACTTGTCGCTGAAATTAGTGCTGCTTCTATTTTGGCAAAAGTTGCGCGAGATCAGGAAATGGAAGAGTTAGATAAAAAACACCCTGAATATGCCTTTGCTCAACATAAAGGGTATCCGACCAAATTACATTTAGAAAAATTAGCTGAGCTTGGTCCTTTATCAGAGTATCGTCGTAGTTTTTCACCCGTGAAGAAAGCATTAGGCATAGAAGAATAGTTAGAGTGAAAGGTCGTAAGATTAAAGGATAGAGTATGAATACCATTCTTGATCATGCACTTTGGGTGAGCCCATTATTTTGGACATTAATGTTGCTTGGCGCAGCGATCATTTTATTTGTGCATAATAAAATTCGTATGGATGTGATGGCATCTTGAAAGTTGCGGGAAATAGTGAAGCTAAAGTGCTTATTTTACTGATGCTTTCAGTGGCTGGATTAGGCGCATTTATGAGCTCCACTGGCGTGGTTGCGGTGTTTATCCCTGTTGTAATAATGATTTGTCGTCAAATGAATATTTCACCAAAACGCTTAATGATACCATTAAGCGTGGCAGGATTAATCAGTGGGATGATGACGTTAATCGCGACAGCCCCTAACCTTGTGGTGAATGCGGAATTAGTGAAAGATACGAATCTTCGCCTTGAATTTTTTGATTTCACGCAATCGGATTATTGATCTTAGTGCTAGGTATGGGTTATATGCTTATTGCCCGTCGATGGCTTTCTGATAATAACGATGAAAGCAATCAAGATACCATGCAAAGCTCCATGAATGAGCTAATTAATGAATATGGTTTGAAAGATCGTACCAAACGTTTGGTGGTGAAAAGCACGTCCCTTTTCGTGGGTAAAACCTTAGATCAACTTCATTTGCGTTCTAGCTATCAATTAAATGTATTGGCGATTGGCGTCTCATTCAAGCAATGCGTGATCGTCGAAAAGATTTCCTTGTATTGAATTATCCGAAAGAAATAGAGCGTGCCTTACCCGCTCAACGTCAAGCACCACTAGCCTTACTATCCATTTTAACTATGGTGGTACTTGATGGTTTCAGGTGCTGTGCAGAATGTTATAGCTGCCTTGATTGGTTGCTTAATGTTGGCTTATTTCCGTTGCGTGGACGCTAAAAGTGCTTACGATTCCATTCAGTGGCCAAGTCTTATTTTGATTATCGGAATAATGCCATTTTCGACCGCACTTCAAAAAACAGGTGGGGTAGAGTTTGCGGTGAAATGGCTGACTCAAATCATTGATGGCTGGGGAATGTATCCTGTATTGATTGTGCTCTTTGTATTTTGTGCATTAGTCGGATTGTTTATTTCGAATACAGCCACTGCAACTTTGATGGCACCCATTGCGATTTCTCTTGCTCAGCAACTTAATGTGTCTCCTGTGCCATTTGCGATGGTCGTCGCCATAGCCGCTTCTGCTGCATTTATGACACCAGTCTCTTCTCCAGTGAATACCATGGTGGTGGGGCCGGGGGCTATAAATTTGCTGACTTTATTAAAATCGGCGTACCTTTTACCTTAATTGTTATGTTGGTAACTGTTTTTATTGTGCCAATATTATTTCCATTTTAGATGAAAAAGAGCGATCAGATTGACCGCTCTTTTTATCTCTCAGCGAGATTATTTATTTAATTTCGCTTTGTAAGTTGGGTTCATTAAGTTTTCTACAGAAAGAATGTCATCTAATTGTTCTTCTGTTAATAAACCTTTTTCTAATACCACTTCACGTACGCCTTTACCTGTTTGAGCACAGATTTTACCCACTAAGTCGCCGTTGTGGTGACCGATAAATGGATTCAAGTAAGTCACGATACCGATTGAATTAAACACGTAGTTTTCACAAATTTCTTTGTTTACAGTGATGCCATCCACGCATTTATCGCGTAAGTTCACACAAGCATTCGTTAAAATGTCGATAGATTCGAACATTGCTTGACCAATCACTGGTTCCATTACGTTTAATTGTAATTGACCTGCTTCAGATGCGAAAGTCACAGTGGTATCGTTACCAATTACTTTAAAGCATACTTGGTTCACCACTTCTGGAACAACTGGGTTTACTTTTGCAGGCATGATAGAAGAGCCAGCTTGTAATTCAGGTAAGTTAATTTCTTTAATACCAGCACGTGGACCAGAAGAAAGTAAACGCAAGTCATTACATACTTTAGAAAGTTTTACTGCTGTACGTTTTAATGCACCGTGAACCATGACATAAGCACCACAGTCAGATGTTGCTTCAATTAAGTTTTCTGCTGGTACGCAAGCTAATCCTGTTACTTCAGCAAGGTGTTTTACAACTAATTCTGTATAACCTTGTGGAGTATTTAAACCAGTACCGATTGCAGTCGCACCAAGGTTTACTTCAAGGAGTAAATCTGCAGTACGTTTTAAGTTACGAACTTCTTCTTCAAGTAATACGGCGAAAGCTTTGAATTCTTGACCAACAGTCATTGGCACCGCATCTTGTAATTGGGTACGACCCATTTTTAAAATATTCGCAAACTCTTTTGCTTTATTATCAAAACCGTCGTGTAAATATTGAATTTTATCGATCAATTTTAAGATGCTGTTATACACCGCAATACGGAAACCAGTAGGATACGTATCGTTGGTTGATTGGCTTGCATTAACGTGATCCATTGGGTTAATCACGTTATATTCGCCTTTTTTATGGCCAATTTTTTCAAGGGCAAGGTTAGCAACCACTTCATTGGTATTCATATTGACAGACGTACCTGCACCACCTTGATATACATCTGATGGGAATTGATCTAAGCATTTTCCAGTGGTAAGGATTTCATCACAAGCTGCTACAATCGCTTTTGCAATATCACTTGGAATTGCACCTAATTCACCATTGGCTAAAGCCGTTGCTTTTTTCACCATCACCATGCCACGAACAAACTCAGGCACATCAGAAATAGTTACGTTAGAAATATTGAAGTTTTCAACCGCTCTTAAGGTATGGATACCCCAGTATGCATCCGCTGGTACATCACGTTCACCTAATAAATCCACTTCTTTTCTGTATTGAGTCATTTTAATCACCTTTTTGGTTGTTAATTAATTTGAGGTAATTATAGGAATTTACAGAGAAAATAAATTTGACTTGGATCACGTTTCAGATAAGACATCTAAGAGATATTTTCATTTCTCGCATAAGTTTTTTTAGGGAAAACATCACTTGGCAATATTAATTTTATGCTGATTTTAGTTGCTTACCGATCTTCTCAAAGAGCTTTTGAATGAGCTCAGCACGATGACCAAGCATTCGTACAATAAGTCCGCCTTCATTTAATTGAGAAACGCCAATAAGTAGAGATTTTTCACTTTCCTGCTGTTGAAGTGTTTGGACGATTTGTTTAACTTCAGTTGGTGTTTTCTGCAAATTGAGATAAACCAACGATCCTTGATGTGAGAACCCTTCCATTTGGCTTAATGCGGTCAATTTCATTTGTGCTGGTTGCCATTGAATACAATCCAAAACAAGCGGTTTAGTTTGCTCGTTATTTTGCAAAAGCTGAACTTTCAGATGAGAAGAAAATTGACGAAATTCCAAACGTTCATTATTTGCTACTCGACCAATTGCTACTATTTCACCATAAATCAGGGTGCTCTTAGGTTGCATATTGATGAATGTTTTTTGTTTAAATGCAGAATCCTTATGCAATACCAATGGGTGGGGCAAATAAAATAAACGGCTATTCTCTTCAAGCTGAATGAACGTGTTTTGTTCAGCAAAATCGCCTTCATTCATTGCCTGAACACGGGTAAAAGCTTGCGTATTTAAAGAAAGTGCGGTCGATTCTGCGAGTGTTATTTGAATATCGATACGATCCCCAGATAAGAGCCCTGGCGAAGAAGACATCTGAATGGCATTAAGTCCATTTGTCCAAGCATCCGCATAAGCAGGTAACGTAATCACTTTGAAAGGTGGGGTGGCAAAATATTCCGCAAGCTGAGTTTTACCGCTTGGAGAAAGTTTAGTTGAGAGTTTGAGCGTACTGTTCATAATCGA
Organism: Haemophilus parainfluenzae; assembly: GCA_018381425.1. GTDB lineage: Bacteria > Pseudomonadota > Gammaproteobacteria > Enterobacterales > Pasteurellaceae > Haemophilus_D > Haemophilus_D parainfluenzae_O. The sequence goes on along the minus strand of JAGZRY010000024.1, from coordinate 7,652 downwards.
TTAAATTTGTAAAATTCCCCCTCCTCAAAAGAAGAGAGGAGAGTGCTTTATCTCACTAAGGCTTTAGGTTCTTCTATATTTTTCAATAAAGCATATTTTTCAATCCAGCCAATCACGCCATCGAGATTTTCTTTTTTCATTAAATTGGTAAAAATAAACGGTTGACCGTTACGCATACGGCGTGCATCGCTTTCCATAACGCTTAAATCAGCTCCAACGAATGGCGCTAGGTCAGTTTTGTTAATCACTAATAAATCAGAACGGGTGATGCCAGGACCACCTTTACGCGGGATTTTTTCGCCTTGTGCGACGTCAATCACGAAAATAGTCACATCTGCTAAATCAGGGCTAAAGGTGGCAGATAAGTTATCACCACCCGATTCGATAAAGACGATTTCTACATCAGGGAAGCGTGCGACCATTTCATCGACTGCTTCTAAGTTCATAGACGCATCTTCACGAATTGCCGTATGTGGGCAACCGCCCGTTTCCACGCCCATAATTCGCTCAGGCGGAAGTAGGCTATTTTTCGTTAAAAATTCCGCATCTTCTTGGGTGTAAATATCGTTAGTAATTACTGCCACGCTATATTTACTCGCCATTTCGCGAGTGAGTTTTTCAATTAAGGCAGTTTTGCCCGCGCCAACGGGGCCTGCCACGCCAATTTTAATGTAGTTACGCATAATGTTCCTTTCGTTTTTGATGATCACAGAAAAAGCCCATAAGCACTTCTGTAATAGTAAAATCTCAATAAAAAATGACCGCTCTTACGACATATAAAGTCGCGTATAAAGTACTTCGTGTTGCATTGCTCGTATATCATTCGCAAGCGTTGCAGCACCAACCCAATCTAAATCGGGTTCTAAACTTAATTCCACTGCTTGAACAAGAGATGCTCGTAAATCGAACAAAATATCTTGCCCATCCATTTGACTAAGCGGAATGAGTTTCACGCCATTGGTAATGGTACCAACTGCCGCATTGTAGTAAAACGCATACAGGGTATCCGCTTTGCTGAGCCCCATTGCTTGCGCCACCATAGCAAACACAATCGGGAAATAGCCTTGCACGGTTTTATTTTGAATCGCTTGCTGAAATTGGCTCAACATTGGGTGTTGTTCATAGCGGATAAAAATTTTTAATAACCGCACGCCGAGTTTAAAACTGCCTTCTCGACTTTCTCGTGCAATTTTGGTCGCAGATAGCGAATGATCTAATTCGCACAAACGGTCAAAATCATTGGTAGCCATGGCTTCAAATGCGAGCGAAAGATAAGCGCCATCGTTATACACCCAGTTTTGCAAAAGCTGAGTTTGCACATATTCTTCTAAGCTTGGTTTTGTCGAAACAACACCTTGTTGAACAAAGGTTTCTAAACCGTTTGAATGGTTAAAGCCCCCGATTGGCAAAGTCGGGTCAACCAAGTGCAACAATGCGCCTAAATCTGCCAGACTTCGGTTTAATGTTGATGCCAATTGCCGTCTCCGTGATGATGATATCCGTGATGATCATGCGAATGACTGTGCGAATGCCCGTGTCCTTGTGCCGAATTGGCACGCAAAGCTTGGCTTAAACGGCGTTCTGCTTTTTGAGGATGAAATCCAGCCGCTTGTAGCCATTCAAACATCGGCTTATCGTAAGGTAATGTCACTTCATCACCATCTAAAAAGAGTGGCGAATGTTTATTACCGATCTCATAACAAGCGCGAGCCATTTCTGGCAAGGTTTTCGGCGAAAGCACAATTACTTCGCTTGGCAAGATTTCGAACACAATCACCAACTCATCACTGATAAACACTACATCATCGTGTTTCAAGCGTTGCCCCTCTTTGAGTAAGCGAAAGGCGACTTCACGCCCCGTATTAGTGGTTTTACGTAAAATATTGCGCTCACTCTCATACCACTGCAATGCCACGCGTTCAATCGTTTGATGTGTAATCTTGCCTTCAGTTTGGAGGCTAACTAAGTCGCCTAAAATGGTATCCATAATAGGCAGAATGGGGGTGAGGATTTTCATTTTTGTATTACTTATTTTCTTTCGCTAATTAAGGTTGCCCAATCTCCCCGCCCCTCTTTGATAAAGAGGGATTTTCCTTATAAATTTGCTGTCATCTGACACATTTATATTTGCCATATCAAAGTAGAACAATGATATAAAATCTCGCTCGTCCCCCTCCCTCTTTAGCAAAGAGGGGTAGGGGAGATTTGGCAGAAGAAAAAACAGAGAAATTAGGTTATTTAGACCAATTTCGTAACGCCAAAAAATGGTTACAAAGTTGGCTTTGTTTCTCTTAAAACCTCATATTTTTCATTCATCTCTGCTGCCCAAGCGGTTAAATTTGGAAATTCTTTTGCAAGATCTAATCCAATTTTTTCTGCTCTAAACAAGAACCAATCAATGACTGTAACCGCCGTTAACGTACCAATGTTTAATTCCGTGCCAAACGGTTTTAAGTCTTGCTCAAGTCTTGCAAAACTTTGACGATTGCGTTCAGTTAGTTGTTGATGGCGAGCTGTCCACCATTCACTTTCAGGGCGAAGCATTTTTTCAGCCATCATCGGCACGGTGTTTTCCATAATGCCATCGGCTAAATTATGCAACGCTAACGCTGCCCAACGTGGCTTGCCACTTTCGAGAATGAGTTTAGGCTCAACCTTGCCTTTTTGGTCGAGATATTCGCAAATGAGCAAACTGCCATAAAGCCAGTTGCCACAATTACGTTCTAACGCTGGCACTCTACCCAGAGGATTTGCCTGATTATGCGGAGAACTTGCATCAAATGATGAACCAATTTTAATCAGCTCTATTTTGTCTAAGAGTTGTTGATATTTCAACGTTACCAGCACTTTACGTACATACGGACTGGTGGTGGAGTACCAAAGTTTCATTGTAAATTCTCCTTAAAATTTGACCGCTCTTTTCTACTTAGAACATAAAATATCGTTGACCTAATGGCACCGTATCCACGGGTTCGCAGGTAATGAGCTCACCATCTACACGTACTTCATAGCGCTCTGGATCCACTGTAATTTCAGGTGTTGCATTGTTGTGAACAAGATCTTTTTTACCCACGCTGCGGCAGCCTTTCACTGCAATGGTTTCTTTGTGTAAACCGAATTTTGCACGAATATCGGCTTTTTCAGCGGCTTGTGAAACAAAGAATACCGCTGTTTGTGCGGTTGCTAAGCCTTGTGCGCCATACATTGGGCGATAGAACACTGGCTGTGGCGTTGGAATTGAGGCATTTGGATCGCCCATTTTGGCGTAGCTAATAAAGCCTTTTTTAATGACCACTTCTGGTTTTACGCCAAAGAACATCGGTTTCCATAACACGATATCTGCAATTTTGCCCACTTCTAACGAACCAATATGATCCGCAATACCATGTGTAATCGCTGGGTTGATAGTATATTTCGCGATGTAGCGTTTAATACGGAAGTTATCGTTTCCTTCATTGCCTAGCTCGCCACGTTGCATTTTCATTTTATCTGCCGTTTGCCATGTACGAATAACAACTTCGCCAATACGTCCCATTGCTTGAGAGTCAGAACTCATAATTGAGAAAACACCCATGTCATGCAAAATATCTTCTGCTGCAATGGTTTCAGGGCGGATACGGCTATCAGCAAATGCTACGTCTTCTGGTACACGTTTATCTAAGTGATGGCAAACCATCAACATATCTAAATGTTCATCAATGGTGTTTTTCGTAAATGGACGAGTCGGGTTGGTTGAAGCAGGCAATACGTTTGGATACATCGCTGCTTTAATGATGTCAGGTGCATGACCGCCACCCGCGCCTTCTGTGTGGAAGGTGTGAATCACACGTCCATCAATCGCTTTCATAGTATCTTCTAAGAAGCCACTTTCATTTAGCGTGTCGGTGTGAATTGCCACTTGAATATCCATTTCATCTGCGACTTTTAATGCCGAATCAATTACTGCAGGGGTTGCGCCCCAGTCTTCGTGGATTTTTAAACCTAATGCGCCCGCTTCAATTTGTTCGCGTAGCGGATCTAGGGTTGAACAGTTGCCTTTACCAAAAAATCCGACGTTTACAGGCAAGGCTTCTGCCGCTTGGAACATACGTTCCATATACCATGCACCAGGTGTACAAGTGGTCGCGTGTGTACCGTCAGCGGGGCCTGTTCCGCCACCAATTAGCGTGGTAACCCCACTTTCAATCGCATGTTGTGCTTGTTGAGGGCAAATAAAGTGAATGTGGGTATCAATACCGCCAGCGGTTGCAATTAAATGTGCACCATTATGCACTTCTGTGCTTGCACCGATAATCATATTTGGCGTGACGTTATCCATGGTGTCAGGGTTACCCGCTTGTCCAATACCGACAATACGCCCATCGCGAATACCAATGTCGGCTTTGATAATGCCTAATTTCGCATCAATGATCATCACGTTGGTAATGACAAAATCCAATACATTTGGATTGTCACGAGTTGCTGTGCCACTTTGTGCCATGCCGTCGCGCACGCTTTTACCGCCACCAAATTTACACTCATCGCCTTTGGTTAATAAATCTTGTTCAATGGTTGCCCATAAATTGGTATCGCCTAAACGAACTTTATCGCCAATGGTTGGACCATAAGTTGCTACATATTGTGCTCTTGAAATTGTTAATGCCATTTTGCCCTACCTTATAATTTGCCATCAATTTGATTATGGAAACCGTAAATGATTTGGTTACCACCAAAAGCCACTAACTCAACCGTTTTGGCTTCGCCCGGTTCGAAACGCACCGCATTGCCTGAAGGCACATTCAAACGCATACCGCGTGCCAAAGTGCGGTCAAATTTAAGGGCATTATTGGTTTCAAAAAAATGGTAATGCGAGCCAACTTGAATTGGGCGGTCGCCTGAATTGGTTACTTCGATTTTTACGGTTTTTCTGCCGACATTAGCGAGAATATCGCCTTCAGCTAATTGATATTCGCCTGGGATCATATCTTGGTTCCTTGTAGGGTGGGCTTTAGCCCACCATTGATATTTTTATTTGGTGGGCTAAAGCCCACCCTACGGTTATCTGATTGGATTATGCACGGTAACAAGCTTTGTACCATCGGGGAAAGTCGCTTCAATCTGGACTTCATGAACCATTTCTGCCACACCTTCCATCACATCTTTAACAGTGAGTAGCGTTGCACCATATTGCATGACTTCTGCCACACTCATGCCATCTCTTGCCGCTTCTTGTAAATGGCTGGCAATGTACGCGATTGCCTCTGGATAGTTTAATTTTACACCACGCGCTTTGCGTTTTGCCGCAAGCTCACCGGCTAAAAAGAGCATCAATTTCTCTTGTTCTCTTGATGTTAAATGCATATTGTTATTCCTTTTTTTGTTTATTATGCAAGATGAGCCGAATTTTACGTAAAAAACGACAGAATAGGAAAAATATTTTATTAGATTTTTTTAATAATCCCCCTTGAAATCATAAAAATCCTCCTTATATAGGGAGTGCATTAACTAATTTTAAGAAGGAAATTAATCATGAATATTCGTCCTTTACACGATCGTGTAATCATTAAACGTGAAGAAGTAGAAACTCGTTCAGCTGGCGGTATCGTATTAACCGGTTCAGCGGCGACTAAATCAACCCGTGCGAAAGTATTGGCAGTGGGTAAAGGTCGTATTTTAGAAAATGGTACCGTTCAACCTTTAGATGTAAAAGTTGGCGATACAGTCATTTTCAATGATGGTTATGGCGTGAAAAGTGAAAAAATCGATGGTGAAGAAGTGTTAATCATTTCTGAAAACGATATTTTGGCGATTGTGGAATAATTTAAATTAAGGAAAAAAGAAAATGGCAGCAAAAGACGTAAAATTTGGTAACGATGCACGCGTAAAAATGCTAAAAGGCGTGAATGTATTAGCAGATGCAGTAAAAGTGACCCTTGGCCCTAAAGGTCGTAATGTCATTTTAGATAAATCATTTGGTGCACCAACCATCACTAAAGATGGTGTATCTGTCGCACGTGAAATTGAATTAGAAGATAAATTTGAAAATATGGGTGCGCAAATGGTGAAAGAGGTTGCCTCTAAAGCCAATGATGCAGCAGGTGACGGTACAACGACTGCGACAGTTCTTGCTCAAGCTATCGTAAATGAAGGCTTAAAAGCTGTGGCTGCAGGTATGAACCCAATGGATTTAAAACGTGGTATCGATAAAGCAGTAAGTGCGGTTGTTTCTGAGCTTAAAAATTTATCTAAACCTTGCGAAACCTCTAAAGAAATTGAGCAAGTAGGGACAATTTCTGCGAACTCAGACAGCATTGTGGGTCAATTAATTGCTCAAGCAATGGAAAAAGTGGGTAAAGAAGGCGTGATTACTGTAGAAGATGGTACAGGTCTTGACGATGAATTAGCGGTTGTGGAAGGGATGCAATTCGATCGTGGTTACTTATCACCTTACTTCATCAACAAACCAGAAACGGCAACGGTTGAATTAGATAACCCGTACATTCTTTTAGTAGATAAAAAAGTATCAAACATTCGCGAATTACTTCCAGTATTAGAAGGTGTCGCGAAAGCGGGCAAACCATTATTAATTATCGCTGAAGATATCGAAGGTGAAGCACTTGCAACTTTAGTCGTGAACACCATGCGCGGTATCGTAAAAGTGGCAGCAGTGAAAGCGCCAGGTTTTGGTGATCGTCGTAAAGCGATGTTACAAGATATTGCGATCTTAACTGCAGGTACTGTGATTTCTGAAGAAATCGGTATGGAACTTGAAAAAGCGACATTAGAAGATTTAGGTCAAGCGAAACGTGTTGTCATCAACAAAGACAACACCACGATTATCGATGGTGTGGGTGATGAAGCACAAATCAAAGGTCGCGTAGCGCAAATTCGTCAACAAATCGAAGAATCAACGTCTGATTATGACAAAGAAAAACTTCAAGAGCGTGTGGCTAAACTTGCCGGCGGTGTGGCTGTAATCAAAGTAGGTGCAGCAACTGAAGTTGAAATGAAAGAGAAAAAAGATCGTGTGGATGATGCATTACACGCAACTCGTGCAGCAGTTGAAGAAGGTATCGTTGCTGGTGGTGGTGTTGCATTAGTTCGTGCTGCAACCAAAGTCGCGGCAACCTTAAAAGGTGATAACGAAGAACAAGATGTAGGTATTAAACTTGCATTACGTGCAATGGAAGCGCCACTTCGTCAAATCGTCACTAACGCAGGTGAAGAAGCATCGGTTGTGGCAAGTGCGGTTAAAAATGGCGAAGGTAACTTTGGTTATAACGCAGGTACTGAACAGTATGGCGATATGATCGAAATGGGTATTCTAGATCCAACTAAAGTCACTCGTTCAGCGTTACAATTCGCGGCTTCTGTAGCGGGCTTAATGATCACTACAGAATGTATGGTGACCGATCTTCCAAAAGATGATAAAGCCGATTTAGGTGCTGCCGGAATGGGCGGTATGGGAGGCATGGGCGGAATGATGTAATTCCCCCTTTGCAAAAGAAAGTGCGATCGTTTTTCTTTATAGAAATGCGATCGCATTTTTATTTGTGTGGTGCTACACTTTAATGGTTTTCGATGATTTTATAGGTATAACAATGACAATTTCCCAAACTGAACTTAATCAACAACTCAAATCTGCCGGTATTGGTATTAATGCAACTGAATTA
>JAGZRY010000023.1 GCA_018381425.1 Haemophilus parainfluenzae | reverse complement strand
GCCATTCGGCTTATTGCTCTCTATAATGCCAAAAAATTTTCAAATCAAGGAAGGAAACATGCAGTTTTCCAAAATGCATGGCCTTGGCAATGACTTTGTCGTTGTTGATGCTGTGACGCAAAATGCCTATTTTACCCCTGAAACCATTAAACGCTTAGCCGATCGTCATCGTGGAATTGGTTTTGATCAGCTTTTAATTGTTGAGCCACCTTATGATCCAGATTTAGATTTCCATTATCGTATTTTCAATGCAGATGGCAGTGAAGTGTCTCAATGTGGAAATGGGGCAAGATGTTTTGCGCGTTTTGTCACCTTAAAAGGGTTGACCAATAAAAAGGATATTGCAGTAAGCACGCAAAAAGGAAAAATGGTTTTAACGGTAAAAGAAGATGGGCAAATTCGCGTCAATATGGGCGAGCCGATTTGGGAACCCAATAAAATTCCTTTTACTGCCAACAAATTTGAAAAAAACTATATTTTACGTACCGATGTTCAAACGGTGCTTTGTGGTGCAGTATCAATGGGCAATCCACATTGCGTTGTTCAAGTGGACAATGTTGAAACGGCCAATGTAGAAGAGTTAGGGCCACTCTTAGAAAGTCATGAACGTTTTCCAGAAAGAGTAAACGCTGGATTTATGCAAGTCGTCAATCGTAACCACATTAGGTTGCGTGTATATGAACGTGGTGCAGGTGAAACGCAAGCTTGTGGCAGTGGCGCTTGTGCTGCAGCGGCGGTAGGAATTATGCAAGGTCTACTTGATAACAAAGTGAAGGTTGATCTACCTGGTGGTAGCTTGCTTATTGAGTGGGAAGGTGTAGGCTCTCTGCTTTATATGACAGGCGATGCCACTCATATCTATGATGGAAACATTCACCTCTAATCTCGCCTAATCGAATAAAAAAATGCGTGGAAACTATCCACGCATTTTTATTTACTTTTCAATTTTCACTTCACGCTGATTTAATGGCTGCGTTGGGCGGTTGTTTTTCCCTTCCATTTCTTCTATTACGGCAATTTGTGCTTTGCTTGCTTGAATTGGTGCTTTAAAAATGCTCCAAGCCACGTTTTCACTACAAGGTGGCGTAGTGAGCGATCCATTTAAGCGGAAGCGTGCCATCTCTTTTGGCATTAGTACTTGAATATCAATCGGTTGAGCTCATTTTTCTTTTTGTCCAACAGTGAGTTTTTTCTCAACGGCTGGCGCTAATGCTGGATTAGCTTCACCTTCATTCACCATTACTGCAATTACGGCTAACGATTTATCTTCACTTTGATGCACAAAATGAATCTCTAAAGGGTAATGTTTGCGTTTAAAAGTATGTTCACTTGGTGTGTGAAAGTGAAATTGTTTCAAATAAAACTGCTTACCATCAAGCGTAATAGATGGCGCATTTTCTTGTGCAACGCTAGCTTGCACGGTATGTCCATTATTTTCTACTTGATAAGCCGCAGGGAAATAATCCATTTTAAGTGATTTTTTTGCCACTTTCATGCTGTTATCTGCTTCAAGATTAACAGGCGACTGAACTTTCCCTAGCTTACAGGTTTGATATTCGGTGAGTAAATCACCCCAATGTTCAGGGCTTTCTTTCCCATCATAAGACCAATGCACTTTATGCGTTTGGGTACATGATGTTACGCTTAATGCGATAAGTAAGCTAGAAAACAATAGACGAGTCTTCATAAGGCACCTCTCCTTTTTTGTGGTATATGCCTCATCGATTCTACTTGTTATCTACGATAACTTTTTGATTTTGTCAAGTTTTGTTTGAATATTGAACTCATCGTATGAGTGGAGATCGTGCTAAGAAATCAGTGTGTTTTGACCGCACTTTTTTAGCCCTGACAGAGTCTTTCTCTCAGATCTTCTGCAGTTTTGCTGGTTTTAATTCGCTCAAAAACGATATCCGCTTCAGGATATTCTTTATTGAGATAGCGTAGCCATTGTTTGATGCGGGCAACATGATAAAAACCAGAATCATGGAAGTTTTCCATTTCCGCATATTTTTGCAAGATCTTTTGAATATCCGCCCAAGGCATTTTTTCGCAATTTTGTTTAAGTACAAGGCTTAAGTTTGGGATATTTAATGCACCACGCCCGACCATTAGATCTTCGCAACCTGTCGCTTTTAAACATGCTTGACCATCTTCCCAACGCCAAATTTCACCATTAGCAATCACCGGGATCGTTAAGCGAGATCTCACTTCACCGATTTTTTCCCAGTTAATACGGTCGGCACGATAGCCATCGGCTTTGGTTCTGCCGTGAATGGTGATTTCAGTGGCACCACCTTGTTGTACCGCATCGGCAATTTCAAAAGCTTGTGATGTACAATCCCAACCTAATCTTACTTTCACACTGACAGGCAAGTGGCTAGGTACGGTTTGTCTTAAGGCTAGAGTCGCTTGATAAATTAGTTCAGGTTGCTTGAGAAGTGCTGCACCTCCGTTACTGCCATTAACGGTTTTGGATGGGCAGCCACAATTTAAATCAATACCATGTGATCCAAGCTCAATGGCGCGATGGGCATTTTCAGCAAGACAGTTCGGATGTTGACCTAAAAGTTGGACGCGAACAGGTGTTCCAGAAGGGGTAAAGCCCTGATTTTTGAGTTCAGGGCAGAGACGATAAAAGACTTTTTCAGGTAAGAGTTGATCCACCACGCGGACAAATTCGGTGATGCAGAGATCGTATTCATTCACTTCGGTTAAAAGCTGACGAACGAAAGGATCGAGTACCCCTTGCATAGGGGCGAGGATAACACGCACTATTTCCAGCCTTTCACTTTACAAATTAAATCGTAAGCAGCTTGGATTTGTTGCGCTTTTTCTTTGGCCATTTCCATCATTTCTGGCGGTAAGCCTTTAGCAACTAATTTATCCGGATGATGTTCATTCATTAAACGACGATATGCACGTTTTACGGCATTGCGATCATCACTTTCACTCACGCCCAATACTTTATAAGCATCACTTAATGTTGGGCCAGAAGATTGTTGGTAACTACCTTGTTGTTGGTATTGATAGCCACCTTGCTGTTGATAACCGCCCTGTTGGTATTGGCGATAGAATCCACCTTGGGTAAATTGGCGAGCCGCAATTTCCATTGCCAGCATTTGCTCAAACTGCATACGGGAAAGACCAAGCTCTTCAGCCACCACATAAAGGACTTCTTTTTCTGAGTCATGTAATTGAGAATCAGCAAATGCGGCCTGTACTTGTACGTGCAAGAACATTCTCAGTAAATCAGCTCGTTGTCCACATCCAATGCGGAATTCGCGAATCACCTGACGTAGTGGAAAATCTGTTGCTTTACCTCGACTAAATGCCTCTTGAGCAAGTTTGCGATGACTCTCATCTAATTGCATCTGGTTCATCAATTGATTTGCCAGTTGAATATCTTCTTCCGTCACTCGACCTTTGGATTTACTTAAATGTCCAAGTACCGCAAAAGTAGTTTGCATAAAGAGCGCTTGTCGGGTCGTTTTTTTCTTAAAAAAACTAGAGTTAACCGAACCAAGCTCATAGAGTTTTTTATCTGCGATAGAGCCTAAAATAAGTCCAGCGATGGCACCGAAAAAACCACCCCATTTAAAACCGAGAAAAACGCCGATAATCTTTCCAAAAAAATACATTCTCTTCCCCTAAAGTGCGGTCAAAAAGGTCTTTTGACAATAATGGGCAGACGCAAACGTCTGCCCTTACATTAATATGGCTTTATTCTTATTTTTCAAGTGATGAATTACACACCATAGCTTTCACGATAATCACGCATTGCCGGCAAATATTGCTGATAATCGGCTTCGTTTTTAATGAATTGCATTAAATCATTAAAATCAATAATGGAAAGCACTTTGCACTGATAGTCGCGTTCCACTTCTTGAATAGCAGAAAGTTCCCCTTTGCCTTTTTCTTTGCGATTTAATGCAATAAATACAGCGGCTAATTTGGCGTGATTGGCTTCAAGAAGCGCCATGGATTCACGAATAGCTGTGCCGGCAGTGATGACATCATCGACTAACAACACATTGCCGGTTAATGGGTTACCGATTAAATTACCACCTTCACCGTGATCTTTCGCTTCTTTGCGATTAAAGCAAACAGGTGTATCACGATTAAATTGATTGAATAGTGCAATGGAAACGCTCGTCGCAATCGGAATGCCTTTATAGGCAGGTCCAAAAATGACATCAAAATCGACCGCACTTGATTGAATAGCCTTCGCATAGTATTCACCTAAGCGAGCAAGATCTGCTCCAGTACTAAACAATCCAGCATTGAAAAAATAAGGGCTTTTTCGACCTGATTTTAGGGTAAATTCACCAAATTTGAGCACTTGGCGACTCAACGCGAATTTAATAAATTCGATTTTGTAGCTTTCCATTTTTTGTTCCTATAAACCTAATGCTTCACGTTGTGCAGCGAAGATTTGTTCGCAGCCTTGTTTTGCTAATCCTAATAAGGTGAGTAATTCTTCGTGGCTGAATGGTTCACCTTCTGCAGTACCTTGCACTTCGATCATGCGACCATCTTCCATTATCACAATGTTCATGTCTGTTTCGGCGGCTGAATCTTCCACATATTCCAAATCACATACGGCTTCACCTTCAACAATTCCGACCGAAATTGCCGCAACCAGACCTTTGATTGGATTGGTTTTTAATGTACCGTTAGCGATTAAACCATTGATAGCATCACATAAAGCCACTGCTGCACCCGTGATAGAAGCAGTTCTTGTACCGCCATCTGCTTGAATTACATCGCAGTCTAAGGTAATAGAACGTTCACCAAGGGCTTCTAAGTCAACCATGGCACGTAATGAGCGAGCGATTAAGCGTTGAATTTCCATGGTGCGTCCACCTTGCTTGCCTTTTGCTGCTTCACGTTGCATACGGCTGTGTGTAGAGCGTGGCAACATGCCATATTCTGCCGTAACCCAACCTTGGTTTTGTCCTTTTAAGAAACGCGGTACGCTTTCATCAACACTCGCCGTACATAATACTTTGGTATCACCAAATTCAACTAATACTGAGCCTTCAGCATGTTTAGTATAATTACGGGTGATTTTAATTGGACGAGATTGATGATTTTCACGATTATTTGGACGCATTCTGAATTCCTTTATTTTTATTGATAAAAAAGCGTGCCTATTTTAGCACGCTTTTTAATGTTTTATGGATTTGCTTGTTCAAACTCACGAATTTTATTAAAGACATCTTGTAAATCCGTACCATAATTAATTTTCTGCAATTCAGGCACAGAGTTAGATTTCACTAACATTCTAAGGGGTTGGAATTGCATATTGCACAAGTAGATTTGTTGATGTGGCAACATATGTTGTACAAAGTGAGTGAGTGCATGAATGCCCCCCGTATCGAGCACAGTCACGGCATCGCATTGTAATACTATATGTTTAATCTCGTGATCCGTATGTACGGTTTTATCGTGTAAATCCGAAAAAAGTTTATCTGCAGCCGCAAAGAACAATGGACCACTAATACGATAAGCTAACACATCATTCAGATTTTCTGGTGCAGGTTGCTCAATGGCTTTTGTCATTTCTGCAATGGTGCGGATAAATAAGAGACTCGCCAATAATACGCCAACTGAGATGGCAATCACCATATCGAATAATACCGTGAGAATTAGGCAAGTGAACAACACCGCAATTTCATTTTGTGTAGAGCGACGAGCCAAACGAATAATCTCAGGTACATTTGCCATATGCCACGCGACCATCAAAAGTAGAGCAGCCATAGAAGAGAGTGGCAAGTAAGATAGCGCATTCGCAAAGAATAACAGTGAAAATAAGACTAAGAGTGCATGAACAACACTAGATATTGGTGATACCGCACCCGATTTCACATTAGCTGCTGAGCGCGCAATGGCTGCAGTTGCGGTAATCCCGCCTAAGAATGGTGAAACAATATTCCCTAAACCTTGAGCGAGTAGTTCATTATTGGAGCGATGTTTGGTATACGTCATGTTATCTAAAATGACCGCACAAAGTAGTGACTCAATCGCACCTAATACTGCCATTGAAAAAGCTGCAGGTAAGAGAGCCTGTATGCGTTCAAAATTCCAGTTAATGATTTCACTTTGTGCATTGGGAATATTCCAAGGTAAGGCAAACTCGGGCAAGACATTTGGAATGCCATTTCCCGTTGTGCCATCCGCTAAGGTGTAGTGGAACGCCGTACCAATGGTTTCAACTGAGAAACCAAATTGTCCTAAGGCTAACGCCATCAGTGTACCAATAATCACAGCAGGTAAATGACCTGGTACAGGTAAACGAAGTTTGTGCCATTGCGTGAGTACAAATAAGGTGACCACACCAACAGCGGTATCAGCCCAGCTAATCGTCGGAAGTGCGGTTAAAATAGTTTGTACTTTTTCAATATAGTGAGGTGGAATTTGGGCAATATCTAAACCTAAGAAATCTTTGATTTGTAATGTACCGATGGTAATGCCAATCCCGCAGGTAAAGCCCTGTGTAACGGGGAGAGGAATGTACTCAATTAACCGCCCCAATCGAGACAACGCCATAATGACTAAAATAATCCCCGAAAGTAGCGTAGCCATGAGCAAACCACTGAGTCCCAATTGTTGGGTAACGGGATATAAAATCACGACAAATGCCGCGGTTGGTCCAGAAATATTGAAACGCGATCCACCAGTTAATGCAATCACAATACCCGCCACAATAGCCGTATAAAGGCCATGTTGTGGTGGAACACCGCTGGCGATCGCTAAGGCCATGGAGAGGGGAATCGCAATGACTCCCACGGTAAGCCCCGCAATAATATCTTTAATCAATTTTTGTTTTCCGTAACCTTCACGGAAAGATTCTTTCAATGCGCTAAATGGTTTTACGGCCAAAAACACATTTTTAGAAAAGAGAGATTTGATTTGCATAAAAATACGACGATAGAAAAGAGATGAGTTTATATTTTAGCTAAAAGGCACAGGATTTTTTATGTTCTAGCTCAAAAAACTTGACTAATCTTAGATAAATCTTTATATTTCACGCACTTCAAAACGGTGAGATGTCCGAGTGGTTGAAGGAGCACGCCTGGAAAGCGTGTATGTGCGAAAGTGCATCGGGGGTTCGAATCCCCCTCTCACCGCCATTCAAATATTTTCTTTTCTGAATTTAAAATCATCTTTTAAACTAATTTGTTTTGAGATCTAGAATTTACGCTATTTTTTTGTACAAAATATGCGTTGAATTGATTATTTTTGCTAAAAAAGTAAATTAGAAAAACAATAATAGATTAAGATGAGTTATGGCACGCCCTAAAGGATTCGAACCTTTGACCCACGCCTTAGAAGGGCGTTGCTCTATCCAGCTGAGCTAAGGGCGCATTTCAAGGGTTACATCTTTTGTATGGAATTTCGAGGAAAATATAAAAGAAGTGGTCGGCGAGATAGGATTTGAACCTACGACCCACTGGTCCCAAACCAGTTGCGCTACCAAGCTGCGCTACTCGCCGACGATTGAGCACAATTATAGTGAGCTTTTCTTTTCAGTCAATTAATTTTTTAGATTATCCTTTCAATTGCTCAAAATTATTCCAGTTTTTTTAACCGCTCTTTTATTGTCTTTGTAAAATAAGGCGTTGTCAGTTAAAATAGCAAACGTTTACTTAATTCCACCTTGAGGAAAAACGCATGACCGCCCAAATTATTTCAGGTACTGAACTATCAAAAAAAATCAAATCTGATGTTACCAGTAAAATTGAATATTATCGTGCTCAAGGTAAACGTGCTCCAGGGCTTGCAGTCATTCTGGTGGGCGTCGATCCTGCTTCTCAAGTCTATGTGGGCAGTAAACGTAAAAGTTGTGAAGAGATTGGAATGGTCTCGAAATCCTATGATTTACCTGAAACCACGACAGAGGCGGAACTACTACAACTGATTGACCAATTAAATGCAGATGAAACTATTGATGGCATTTTGGTACAGCTTCCATTGCCGGAGCAGATTAATAGTTCGTTAGTCATTGAGCGGATTAGCCCTGAAAAAGATGTGGATGGTTTCCATCCTTATAATGTGGGGCGTTTATGCCAACGTATTCCAACTTTACGCGCTTGTACCCCTTATGGTGTGATGAAATTATTAGAAACCACAGGTATCGATTTGCACGGTAAACATGCCGTGATCGTTGGGGCTTCAAATATTGTGGGGCGTCCAATGTCGCTTGAATTATTATTGGCAGGCGCTACTGTCACGGTAACGCACCGTTTTACCAAAGATTTAGAGCATCATATTCGTCAGGCGGATGTTTTAGTGGTGGCCGTCGGCAAGCCTCGTTTTATTCCGGGCGATTGGATCAAAGAAGGGGCAACAGTCATTGATGTGGGGATTAATCGTATCAATGGTAAATTAGTGGGCGATGTGGAATATGATGTGGCGCGACAAAAAGCGGCTTATATTACGCCAGTACCGGGTGGAGTAGGGCCAATGACAGTTGCCATGCTGATGTTTAATACACTTTATGCTTATGAGCATAACAATCAACTCGTTTAAGAAATAAAAAAGTGCGGTTAAATTGATTTGACCGCACTTTTTGTCTTAATGTAATTTCAATCTTGGTTTTAAATAGTGGTTAAGTTTATCCACTAAAATAATCAAGCCAATCTTAATACATCCATGCAAAGCATGTTGATGCATACGATATAAAGACACATACGCAAACTGTGCAAATTTACCTTGAACAGTTAGTGGGTTTTTCCCAAATTTATTTGAAATGCTACCCAATGCGGTAAAGCTTGAAAGAGAAACCAAAGTTCCTTTGTCGTTGTATTTGAATGCTTTTAATGGTTTTTGCTCAAAAAGTGCAAAGATATTTTTTGCACAGGCTTTTGCCATCTGATGTGCTGCTTGCGCTCTTGGAGGGACTAATTTTCCATTTGGTTGCATTAATGCCGCACAGTCGCCAATGGCAAAAATACTGTCATCCACTGTAGTTTGAAGGGTATCTTTTACCACTAATTGATTGATGCGGTTAAGCTCTAATCCATCAAATTGCTGTGTCACCGTTGAGGTACGAACACCCGCCGCCCAAACAATAAGATCAGCTTTGATTTCTTCGCCATCTTTGGTGATAAGCTTGTTTGGTTGGGCTTCCGTGATCATCGTATTTAATTTCACGTTTGCCCCCATTTCTTGCAATTCATCTAATACCGCTGCAGATAAATTTTCAGGTAGAGCAGGCAATAATCGAGGACCCGCTTCAACTAAGGTGACTTGCAAGCAAGAATTATCAATTTTACCGTAACCGTAAGAAGACAAGTCTTCAGTCGCATGATAAAGCTCCGCAGTTAATTCCACACCAGTAGCACCACCGCCAACGATGGCAATATTGACTTTGCTTTCATCCACTAATTTCTGTTTAAATTCTTCTTCACCAATATCGTCTAATACACGGTTTTCTGAGAATTTAAGGAATAATTCCAACATTCTTTGTTGAAAGCGAAGAGCTTGATCAGAGCTGTCTAAGAAAATACAGTTATCAGCGACGCCTTTTGTATTAAAATCATTCGATTTACTACCGATCGCAATCACTAAGTAATCATAAGGAATACGACGCGCAACCACGAGCATATCGCCTTCTTGCCCATAAACAGGGGCAAGTTCAACGTATTTTTGCTCACGATTAATACGCGTGATTGAGCCTTGCTCAAAGCTGAAATGGTGATTTTTCCCGTGTGCGCGATAGCTCAGAGAATCCGTGCCATCATCCATTACACCTGTGGCAATTTCATGTAATAACGGTTTCCACAAATGGGTTGCGTTGCGATCCACAAGCGTTACTTTAGCCTGTCTTTTGCGACCTAATTTGTCGCCTAAAAATGTCGCTAATTCAATGCCGCCAGCACCACCGCCAACGATCACGACGTTTTTCATAAAGTACTCCTAAAAAGAAAAATTGTTAAAAATGTTAAACTAATGTAATGATAGCATAACAAATAAAAAGACGAAAAAATTTAATGGAAATGACCGCGCTTTATTGATGGCAGCGATCGTAAAGCGGTTGCAATTGTTGAATGGTTTTTGTGATAAATGAAACGGGATTGATTTGATGAAGTGCAGCTTTTTCAATACTTTTCCCAATGCACCAAAAATCCTCATCTGAGCGTAAGAGAAGATCTTTTTCAGAAATGCTCTTCACTTGGCGAAAATCATCATATTCGCTTTCATCTTCTCGCCAAATATCAAAATCAGCAAATTGTTTGAAATCAAATTGATCAAGCCACTGATTATATTGTTGCAGATTAATTTGTGAGCGATCTGCACGATAGCAATGCCAATCTAAACATACTCTTAGTCGGCGACGATTTAATAACACTGAAAAAATGGCTGCAGAATTTTGATTAAACTCGTATTTAAAATAAGCGAAGAAATGTGCTCGAACCTGCCAGCCATTAGTCCAACTTTCAATATGCGGTTTCGCAAAAGGCATGCCAAGTTGCTTTGCCACTTCTTGAATAATCGCTTTCCAGTTATCCCAATGTAATTTGTAATCAGCTTTAATCGCCGGAATATCTTCTGGACAGAATTTTTTCATTTGGGCGAATTGATAGAAAGGAATATTGAACAGTTCGCAAGATTCAGTCGTAAGCGAGAGCATAGCGTTTCCTTAAAAATCATTGTAATTTTTGACCGCACTTTGTGTGAAGAGCTGTTTGTCTTCCCAACGCAACAGAGTCATTCGATTATTCCATACACAACCGGTATCCAAGGCATAGATACCTTTTGGAGTTGACTCATCGACTAAACTTGCCCAATGCCCAAAGACAATGGGAATTTGTTTATAAAGTGGGTTATCTAAATTAAACCAAGGTGTGAGTCCCGCAGGCGCATCTTTTAGAGGGGATTTGCAGGCAAAATCAAATCGATGATCCAAATAGCAAAAACGCATTCGAGTAAATGCATTAATAATGTAACGATGACGCGCTAAGCCCTGTAAATCTGGCGACCAACGATCAGGCTGTTCGGAATACATATTTTCAATGAGATAATGAAAATCGCCGTGCTGTAAAATCTGTTCAACTTCAGCCGCACAAGATTTCGCAGTTTCCAAATCCCAATCAGGCGAAATACCTGCGTGTGCCATCAGGAAGTTTAATTCTTCATTATGTACAAGTAATGGTTGGTGGCGTAACCAATGAATCAGCTCATTAAAATCGGGCGCATTAAAAATGGCATCGACACGATCACGTAGTTTCACTTTTTTAATACCCAGTGCGGTCGCAATTAAGTGTAAATCGTGATTCCCTAGTACGGTTTGTGCTGCATTGCCAAGTGATTTTACGAAACGAAGACATTCAAGTGATTTATCCCCACGTGCCACAAGATCCCCCACAAGATAAAGTTTATCTTGCGTAGGATTGAAGCTCACACGTTCTAATAAAAGCTGTAATTCATCATAACAGCCTTGTAAATCACCGACGAAATAGGTTGCCATTTTTGACCGCTCTTTTTACTCTTCTGAATCTAAGATTTCATCTTTATTGATATCAGCTGGTGGATTATCTGCCAACCAGTTCGCTAAGCGCGCATAATCTGCGATAGCCAAATTTTCTGCGCGTGCATTTAAATCAATACCAAGTGCGGTCAGATTTTCAGGTGAAAATAGCGTTGAAAGCGCATTGCGTAATGTTTTTCTACGTTGATTAAACGCTTGGGAGCAAACACGGTTCAACCAATATAAATCTTTTACAGGGTGCGGCAATTCTTTATGCGGAATTAAACGCACAACGGTTGAATCCACTTTCGGTGCAGGTTTAAATGCAGAAGGCGGCACTTCAAGTACAGGCATCACTTGGCAGAAATATTGCGCCATAATAGTTAAGCGGCCGTAAGCTTTGCTATTTGGCCCTGCGCATAAGCGTTTCACCACTTCTTTTTGCAGCATGAAGTGCATATCTTGAATCACATCATGATACTTAAATAAGTGGAACATCAATGGCGTAGAAATGTTGTAAGGCAAGTTACCAAACACACGTAATTTCTGACCTTTTTCTGCTAAATTCTCTTTTGTATAAAGTTCACCAAAATCAAATTGCATCGCATCAGTTTCAATGACGGTGAGCTTTTGATGCAAAAATGGATGATGACGTAAACGTTCTGCAAGGTCTCGGTCAAGCTCTACCACAGTCAGATGCTCGACAAGTTCACCAACAGGTTCTGTTAATGCACCAAGCCCCGGACCAATTTCCACTAAGAATTGATTGGGTTGTGGGTAAATCGCCGCCACGATACCTTGAATTACAGAAGTATCATGTAAAAAGTTTTGACCAAAGCGTTTACGGGCTGTATGGCCTAAGTGTTTTTTTGAATTCATAAGTACTATTTAATAAGAAAATTGCGGTTATTATAGAGCCTGTATTTCTTTTGTAAATCATTCCTAAGTCTTGATACAACTTACAAATTAGTAAAAAAAGTGATTTTTTTCTGTTCAATTTTATTTTAATCTTTCGTCTAACGCCAAAAACGGCTATAATCCGCCCGTTTTTTATTTATAATCCGCAAAAAGTGCGGTCAAAAAAATCATAATTTTAGAGGATAAAATGGCAAAAGAAGATTGCATTGAAATGCAAGGCACAATTTTGGAAACTTTACCAAATACTATGTTCCGCGTTGAGTTAGAAAATGGCCACGTAGTGACTGCACATATTTCTGGCAAAATGCGTAAAAACTATATTCGTATCTTAACGGGCGATAAAGTAACCGTAGAAATGACGCCTTATGACTTGAGCAAGGGGCGTATCATTTTCCGTAGCCGTTAATTTGGAAATGAAAAAGAAAAGCCGATATGTTGATATCGGCTTTTTTTGTTTGAAAAGCATACAAATTATTTGAAGTCTAGAAAAAAATCTGTATAATCAGCGCCCTTAGCCACGTTCATTTTTTCGTTCCTTGCCTTTGCAGATTGGTGGCTAATCTACGTCAAAGGCTGATTAACCCGTAAGGAGCAGTAATGCGTCACTACGAAATCGTGTTTATGGTTCATCCGGACCAAAGCGAGCAAGTACCAGGTATGATCGAACGTTACACAGGTTCTGTTAAAGAAGCTGGTGGTCAAGTTCATCGCCTAGAAGATTGGGGTCGTCGTCAATTAGCGTACCCAATTAACAAATTACACAAAGCACACTATGTGCTTATGAATGTAGAAGCGCCTCAACAAGTCATCGACGAGCTAGAAACGACTTTCCGTTATAACGATGCTGTATTACGCAGTCTTGTTATCCATACTAAGCACGCCGTAACCGAAGCGTCCCCAATGAAAGCGGCTAAAGAAGAACGTAAACCTTTAGCTGAAGTTGAAAACAACGATTTTGAGGATGCTGAAGAGTAATTCAAAACTTGATAATCGCTTCTCGTTAATCGGCACTGTGTGTCAATTACCCAAGCGAAGCAAAAGCCCTAACGGGATTGCGCATTGCCAATTTGGGCTGGAACATCGTTCCGAACAAGTCGAAAGTGGTTTATCACGCCAAGCGTGGTTAAAGATGCCAGTTCAAGTCAGTGGCAATCAGTTAATAGAAAAAACTCAAAGCATTACGGTCGGCAGTAAACTTCTTGTGGTGGGGTTTATTACTTCACATAAAATCTCAAATGGTTTAACGCAGTTAGTATTGCATGCCGAGCAAATCGAATTTATAGATTAGGAGACAGCCAAATGGCACGTTATTTCCGTCGTCGTAAGTTCTGCCGTTTCACAGCGGAAAATGTTGTTGAAATCGATTACAAAGATATCGCTACATTAAAGAACTACATTTCTGAAAGCGGCAAAATTGTACCAAGCCGTATTACCGGTACTCGTGCGAAGTACCAACGCCAATTAGCACGCGCAATCAAACGCGCTCGTTATTTAGCGTTATTACCTTACTCTGATTCTCATCACAATTAAGAAGGAGTTAGGAAATGCAAGTAATTCTTTTAGATAAAATCGTTCACCTCGGTAACGTAGGTGATCAAGTTAATGTTAAATCTGGTTTCGCTCGTAACTTCTTAATCCCAAAAGGTAAAGCAGTTATGGCAACTAAAGCTAACATTGAACACTTTGAAGCACGTCGTGCAGAGTTAGAAGCAGCGGCAGCAGCAAGTTTAGCAGCAGCTCAAGCTCGCGCAGCACAAGTGACTGCATTAGGTTCTGTAACTATCGCATCTAAAGCAGGTGATGAAGGTCGTTTATTCGGCGCAATCACTACTCGTGATGTAGCAGAAGCAGTAACTGCAGCAGGCGTTGAAATTGCGAAAAGCGAAGTTCGTTTACCAAACGGTCCAAT
>JAGZRY010000410.1 GCA_018381425.1 Haemophilus parainfluenzae | reverse complement strand
CACTTTTTTTGTGTTATTTTATTTTTTATTGTGCACTTTAAGCCATTTTTGCATTTGTTCAATTTCTGCCTGTTGAGCGTTAATAATATTCTCAGCAAGCTTACGCATCTCAGGATCTTTTCCGTATTTTAATTCAACTTCCGCCATTTTTACTGCGCCAATATGGTGTGGCAACATACCTGCTGCAAAAGCAACATCAGGATCTTTATATTGCGCAGCTGCCATCATGTCTTGATGCATTTGATTCATACCTTGCATTAATTCTTGTTGCATTGCAGAATCTGTCGACATTGGCATATTCATGTGTGCTTGATGCGGTTGTTCATTAGCTTGGGCATAAATTGAAACTGCAGCAGCGCTAAGTGTGATAAAAGTCATAAGTTTTTTCATGTTTTTCTCCTATGTGATAACTGAATGAGCACCAATCATAAACTTTGACCTAAGGTTAAGGTCAATATTTATTCCGAAAATTTTTGGTGAGATGCTAAAATAAGACAATGTTTGATATGAGGGACAGAATCATGAAACAAAAAATTGTGCTTGCCACAGGTAATAAAGGCAAAGTAAAAGAAATGGCGGATGTATTAGCCAATTTCGGTTTTGAAGTGATTGCTCAGACAGATTTAGGCATTGAAAGTCCAGAGGAAACTGGCTTAACGTTTGTCGAAAATGCAATTTTGAAAGCGCGTTATGCATCTGAAAAATCGGGTTTGCCGGCCATTGCAGATGATTCTGGCCTTGTGGTGGATGCGTTAAATGGTGCACCAGGATTGTATTCTGCTCGTTATGCCGGAGTAGATGGTGAGGAAGCCGATGCGAAAAACCGAGAAAAATTACTGGCAGAATTAGTTGATGTACCGACTGAACGTCGCCAAGCAAAATTTGTGAGTACGATTGTGTTATTACAACACCCAAGTGATCCTTCTCCGATCATTGCTCAAGGTGAATGTGACGGGCAAATTATTTATGAAGAACGAGGCGAAAATGGCTTCGGCTATGACTCGCTCTTTTTTAGCCCAGAAAAAGGCTGTACTTTTGCAGAATTAGAAACCGTAGAGAAAAAGAAAATCTCTCATCGTGCGAAGGCATTGGCCGTTTTAAAATCAAAATTAACTGCCTAAAGTGCGGTTGATTTTCAACGAGAATTAAAGGATACAAAATGATTGTGACAACCACCCCTAATGTTGAAGGGAAGCAAATCGTAGAATATAAACAAGTCGTCTTTGGAGAAGTGATTGCAGGGGCAAACTTTATACGTGATTTTTTTGCGGCCATTACCGATGTGATTGGTGGGCGTTCTAGTGTTTATGAACGTCGTATTGGTCGAGCTCGCGAAGATGCTTTGAAAGAATTGGAAGAAAAAGCGATTGCTTTAGGCGCAAATGCCGTGGTTGGCGTAGAGATTAATTACACAACAGTAAGCAATAAAAGTATGTTTATGGTGATTGCAAGTGGCACAGCTGTAGTGGTGCGCTAAGGTCGTTTTTTTATTTGCTTAAATGTAATTTTTGCGATCAAGATCGCAAAAGTGCGGTCGATTTCTTGCGTGTTTTCTATGTTTCTTAAAAATGTCACTGTTGATATGAATCAACGGTACTTATTTGTTAATAAAGGGCATTTTTATGAAATTGATGAAACATTTATTTAGTTCATTATTTATTGC
>JAGZRY010000022.1 GCA_018381425.1 Haemophilus parainfluenzae | reverse complement strand
GATCCTGCGTATCGTAATGAGATCCAAGCAGCAGATCCTCAAAGTTCAGGTACGGGTTATACACAATTAGCCACCTATATCCAACTTTGGGGTGAGGATGAAGCGTTCAAATATCTCAAAGAACTCAATAAAAATGTTTCCCAATATACCAAATCAGGTAATACAGCGACCCGTAATACGGCACGTGGTGAAACCGCAATCGGAATTGGTTTTTTACATGAATATTCTTTAGAGAAAGCCAAAGGCGCACCAGTAGAATTAGTTGTTCCTTGTGAAGGTACAGGCTATGAAATTGGTGGCGTGAGCATTATTAAAGGTGCAAGAAACCTTGAAAATGCGAAATTATTTGTGGATTGGGCGTTATCAAAAGAAGCGCAAGAGTTAACCTGGAAAAAAGGGGAAGCGTATTCTATTTTAACCAATAGTACCGCAGAACAATCACCTTATGCGCTCGATTTTAAATCTATCAATTTAATTAATTATGATTTTGACAAATACGGCTCAAGTGATTTACGTAAACGTTTGATCACAAAATGGGTTGATGATGTTAAATTAGCAAAATAATGATGTATACATAGCGAAATAATAGCTATTATATTATTTCGCTTTTTTTCTTTTATGCGAGGTTGTATGAACGCAAATAAACTTCCTATTATCCAATCTGCTAACTTTTGGATAATTCTTGCAGTGATTGCATTTCTTCTTCTGCCTTCCCACGCTTTAGATTATGGCTTGTTTGAAAGCACAAGCGATGAATACCTAGGTGCAATGGGTTGGTCTTCGTTAAATATTACGGCATTATGGTTTTTATCGGTTATTTTATACGGTTTGATGCCACTTCTTAAATTACCGAAGGATACACAAGCGAAAGCAGAGCTGTATCTTATTGCAGCAGCGACATTATTTATCTTTGTCAGTGCAACAATTTGTAAAGTCAGCATGGGTTATTCAGTGATTGTATTAATCGCGAGTTTAACCGCATTGGCGACGTTTTCTTTCGCAAAATTAAAAGTGATGCAAGGGGATAAATTTATTATCGCCTCTTTACTTTGCATTATCTTATTAATTTTCTTCTTCATCGTTTACCCGACATTGGCCATCTTTGTTTCAATGTTCTATGACGGTGATACCTTTGCACCACAACAAGTGATGCGAATTTTGACTCAAAGCTATATTGTACGTGTTATTAGTAACTCGCTATTCTTATCAGGTTTTGTAGGCATTGTATCAACAATTTTCGGTTTGGCATTTGCGCTTTATACCACCCGTATTGCACGTAGAACGGCATTCATTGGTAAAATTTTCTCCATTTTACCAATCGTCACACCGCCATTCGTTGTAGGCTTAGGGGTAACATTAATGCTTGGCCGTTCTGGTTATGTGACAGAGTTCTTATCCACAACATTTGGATTTGAGAACCATAACTGGTTATACGGTTTCAACGGGATTGCCATTGCACAGATTCTTGCTTTTGCGCCGATTTCATTCATGATTTTAGATGGTGCATTAAAATCTGTTCATCCATCAATTGAAGAAGCGTCTTACACCTTACGTGCAAATCGTTACCAAACGTTCTTCAATATCATTTTCCCATTACTACGTCCAGCATTGGCAAACTCATTCTTAATCGTGTTTATCCAATCCTTAGCGGACTTTAGTAACCCGTTAGTATTGGGTGGTAGCTTTGACGTAATCGCGACACAAATCTACTTCTATATTGCCGGCTCACAATTAGATTATGCTTCAGCAAGTACTTTAGGTTCGATGCTTTTAATCTTCTCATTAGCCGTATTTATCATCCAATATATTTGGATTGGTAATCGCTCTTATGTGACCGTTTCAGGCAAATCCTATCGTGGTGACGTGCAAGATTTACCAACCGGCTTGAAATATACCATCATCGGAATGCTTGGTTTCTGGGTACTCTTTAACTTAGCGTTATACGGCAGTATTTTCTACGGTAGTTTCACGGTGAACTGGGGCGTAGATTACACCTTAACCTTGAAAAACTATGCGATGTTATTCGGACAAGGCTTAAGCGATGGGGCATGGCCATCATTGATTAATACTTTAATCTACGCAGGAATTGCCGCACCATTGACCGCACTTTTCGGTTTATTAATTGCGTATATTGTGGTGCGTAAAGATTTCCAAGGTAAAAAATCCCTTGAGTTTTTAACTATGCTTTGTTTTGCGGTACCAGGAACCGTTGCAGGGGTATCTTATATTTTAGCCTTTAACAATGCGCCACTTTACATTACAGGTACTAGCATTATCGTGATCATTTCAATGGTGATGCGTGATTTACCAATCGGTATGCGTGCAGCGATTGCAGGTCTTGGTCAATTAGATAAATCACTCGATGAAGCATCTCTTTCTTTAAAAGGTAGCTCATGGAAAACATTATGGTTTATCGTTTTACCATTGTTAAAACCAGCTTTACTTTCTGCATTGGTCACCAGTTTCGTTCGTGCGATGACTACCGTAAGTGCGATTATCTTCTTAGTCACCGCTGATACACGTGTGGCAACAGCCTATATTTTAAACCGTGTAGAAGATGGTGAATATGGTGTTGCTATCGCATACGGTTCGATTTTAATCATCGTGATGATGGCCATTATTTTATTCTTTGACTGGATTGTGGGTGATACCCGAATTTCCCGTTCTAAAGCGAAAAAAATGAATTAACTCGTTAAGTTGTAGGTAAATATTATGAGTAATAATGATTTCTTAGTATTAAAAAATATCACCAAATCTTTTGGTAAATCCACAGTCATTGATAATTTAGATTTAACCATTAAACGTGGCACCATGGTGACCTTATTAGGTCCATCTGGTTGTGGTAAAACCACCGTGTTACGTTTAGTGGCAGGTTTAGAAAACCCAACTTCAGGTCAGATTTTTATCGATGGTGAAGATGTAACCAAATCATCTATTCAAAATCGTGATATTTGTATCGTATTCCAATCTTATGCATTGTTCCCGCATATGAGTATCGGTGATAACGTAGGCTATGGTTTGCGTATGCAAGGCGTGGGCAAAGAAGAACGCGCTAAACGTGTAAAAGAAGCCTTAGAGTTGGTTGACTTAGCGGGTTTTGAAGATCGTTTTGTGGATCAAATTTCAGGTGGTCAACAACAACGTGTCGCTTTAGCTCGTGCGTTAGTATTAAAACCAAAAGTATTACTTTTTGATGAACCATTAAGTAACTTGGACGCAAACTTACGTCGTTCTATGCGTGAAAAAATCCGTGAACTACAACAAAGTTTAGGTATTACCTCACTTTATGTGACTCATGACCAAACGGAAGCATTTGCGGTATCTGATGAAGTTATCGTGATGAATAAAGGTAAAATTATGCAAAAAGCGCCAGCAAAAGAGCTTTACTTGCGTCCAAATTCTTTATTCCTTGCAAACTTCATGGGCGAATCAAGCATCTTTGAAGGTAAATTAGAAAATAATACCATTGACGTGAATGGTTATAAATTACCATTAAGCAATGCGGCGCAATTCAATTTACCGGATGGTGAATGCTTGGTGGGCGTTCGTCCTGAAGCGATTTACTTAAAAGCAGAAGGCGAGGCAGCACAACAATGTGAAATCAAGAGTGCAGTCTATATGGGTAACCACTGGGAAGTGGTGGCAATTTGGGCAGGCAAAGAATTGCTCATTAATACTAAACCAGAAGACTTTAATGCTGATCTCAAACAAGCTTATGTGAATTTCTCTGAACAAGGTATTTTCTTGCTGAAGAAAGAGAAATAATATCAATTTAAAGGCGTATGGAAGCATACGTCTTTTCTTTTAAAATCCGTTCAAAATTGACCGCACTTTTCCGCTCATTTTTACTTTATCTAACACAGCTGTATAATGTCTCGCTTTTGAATATAAACGATAGAAGGGGGAAAGCTCATGATTAAAACCGATACCTTACCGCAATTTTTGCGTAACAAAGTGGCGGAAAACGATGCTTTTGGTCTCGTAGAGGGCTTGTGCCAATTATTACGTAGCAGCCCCACAGAAAAAATTTCTCCGACCTTGCATTTATTTAAGTTTATCTTAAAGAACGATAAAGAATTAGGCTGTTCTGTCTCGAAATTATTATGCGGTTGGTTATGTAGTTTACGTCTTTATCCCTTGTTTATTAGCAGCGGGATTCTTACGCGTGGCGGTTTTGGACAAGAAATGAAAACGCGTATTTATGAGCGTTTCAATCCGTCTTTTAAAGATATTAATGATTTACGTGATATTTTCTATTTATTGTTTAGCGATAAAAATGATGCGCGTTGGATTGATGCCGTTCCCTTAAAAACGTGGCGAGGTGTATTTGGTATTTTAACCCGTTATACAGAACAAAAAGATCGTGAACGTTTAAGAAACCATATTGAAAGTGAAGGATTATTTGCCATTGAAATGCTTTCAATTTGGATTGCGGCTGAAGATATGGATCCTGAGCTGATGCGAATGGAGCCTTCTCTGTTGAATGCAGATTCACCTTTTGTGGCTTTACACCATGAAGTAGTTGATTGGGTAGAGGCGCGTCGCCAATCAACGGTTTTTGATGATAGTCATTTACAGGTAATGTTTGATCAATGTAAGGCATTGATTATTGGCTTACAGAAACGTGGCGCGGTAGTGGGATCATCCTTAAATACAGCGTATTTATTGGAACGTCTTTCACAGACTTTAGAACGGTTAGAAACCTTGATGGCGATTTTTGTTTCAAATCGCTATTTACCGCGTCGAATCTTATTATTAACCGGTTGTTTTGCTCGTGCAGCAGCAGAACGACATAGTATTTCGCGACTATGGAAACAAAGCTCAGGATTGATGGCTCGTAGTGTTACGCAGAATGCCGGCGATCATGGTGAGCATTACATTACTCGAGATAAAAAAGAGTATTGGGCAATGTTTTATTCTGCCGCGGGGGGGGGTGTATTAATTGCACTGATGGCGTTATTTAAAACCTATCTAGGTAGCATCATTGATGACAAAGTCTGGAAAGGGATTGCCGAAGGTTTAAATTACGGCTTAGGTTTTATGGTGATCTTTATGTTGCATTTCACGGTGGCAACCAAACAGCCAGCCATGACAGCCGCTCGCTTTGCTGAAGCAGTTGAAAAAACGCCTCAAGGTAAAACCGTCAATATGAAATTAGCCCAATTATTAGTGGATGTATTTCGTTCTCAAAGTATTGCGGTGCTAGGCAATGTACTTATTGCGATGGGATTAGCTGCATTGATTGCTTTTGGTTACCAATATAAAACAGGTGAGCCATTGATGAATGCTGAGCAAATCGCTTATCAGTTGCATAGTATTGATCCTTTTGCGGGAACCTTATGGTTTGCAGCCATTGCGGGTGTATGGTTATTCTGTTCAGGGATTATTTCGGGTTATTTTGATAACCGCAGCAATTATTTGAATATGCGTATGCGTTTAACGCAACATCCGTTATTGAAAAAATTAATGTCTGAGAAATCTCGCGTTAAATTTGCTAATTATATGCATGAGAATTATGGCTCGCTTATCGGTAACCTTTGCTTTGGTATGCTGCTTGGTATTACGGGTGTGGTAGGTTACTTAACGCACCTTCCGTTAGATATTCGTCATGTGGCATTTTCATCTGCGAATGTAGGCTATATTGCTGTGAGCGGACAATTCACCTATTCATTGCTTTTACAATGCATTGGTTTTGTATTGTTGATTGGTTTAGTGAATTTAATTGTCAGTTTTTCATTAACGCTTTGGGTTGCACTGCGTTCTTTGAATGCGGAAATTGAGAGCTGGTGGCCAATTTGGCATGAAGTTTGCCAAATTGTGAAAAAACGACCATTGAGCTTATTTCTTCCCGTTCAATTAGATAAATAATCGTCTTAAGTGCGGTCAAAAATATCAACGTTTTTGACCGCACTTTCTTTTCGACAAATTTAATTTACGTTATCATGTTGCTCATCTAATGCTATAACTTTATGAATTATTCTAATGAAACCCACATTTCTTGAACTTCGTCACCTAAGAACCTTGCTTGCTTTAAAGGAAACGGGCAGCGTTTCAATGGCAGCAAAACGTGTTTATTTAACACAATCGGCACTTTCTCATCAAATTAAGTTAATGGAAGAGCAATTCGGTTTACCTCTTTTTGAGCGTAAAAGTAATCCATTGCGTTTTACTGCAGCAGGCGATCGTTTGATTCGTCTTGCTAATGAAATTCTTCCAAAAGTGGTTGATGCAGAACGTGAGCTCGCACGTGTAAAACACGGTGATGCAGGGCAGTTAAGAATTGCAGTAGAGTGTCATACCTGTTTCGACTGGTTAATGCCGGCGATGGATGAATTTCGTCAACATTGGAGTTTGGTGGAATTGGATATCGTCTCAGGTTTTCATACTGATCCTGTAGGATTGTTATTATCTCATCGTGCAGATTGGGCGATAGTGTCAGACGTTGAACAAAATGATGATGTTTTGTTTAAACCGCTATTTTCTTATGAAATGGTGGGGATTTGTTCTAAAGATCATCCATTAGCGAATAAAGAGGTTTGGCAGGCGGAAGATTTTGTTGAGGAAACTTGGGTGACCTATCCTGTACCTGATGATATGTTAGATTTATATCGTCAAGTGTTGAAACCGAAAGGCATTAATCCGCCGCGTCGTACAACAGAGCTAACGATCGCCTTGATTCAGTTAGTGGCGAGTCGTCGGGGTATTGCTACCGTGCCTTATTGGGCTGCCTTGCCTTATTTAGAAAAAGGGTATGTAGTGGCACGCAAAATTACAGAAGAAGGGTTGTACAGTAACCTTTATGCGGCAATTCGTAAAGAAGATGCCAATTTAGCTTATATCGAAGATTTCCATCAAACAGTTAAAACGCAAAGCTTTTCGACCTTACCTGGTTTGTCTGTTTTAGAGTTGTAGTAGGTCAATATGTCAGAAGTAGTGACAGAAAATCCTATCAAAGCCGCGGCAAAAGCGGCATTTCCTTACAGCATGCCAATGCTTGCCGGTTTTTTATTTTTAGGCATAGCATACGGCATTTACATGAAAGCACTTGGATTCGGTGTTTGGTTCCCCGTTGCAATGGCTGCGCTCATTTATGCGGGCTCAGTTGAATTTATTGCGGCTGCAGCACTCGTTATGCCTTTTTCGCCTTTAAGTGTTGCGTTGGTGACACTGATGGTAAGTGGTCGTCAGATTTTTTATGCCATTTCCATGTTAGAAAAATATGGTGCTCAAATTGGGAAAAAACGTTGGTATTTAATTAGTACGCTAGTAGATGAAAGTTTTTCCCTAAACTATATGGCGAAGATCCCCGCTCATTTAGATAAAGGGTGGTATATGTTCTTTGTCAGTTTTTATCTCCATCTTTATTGGGTCGTTGGAGCCGGATTAGGTAACCTATTTGGTTCAATCAT
Source organism: Haemophilus parainfluenzae (assembly GCA_018381425.1). Lineage (GTDB taxonomy): Bacteria > Pseudomonadota > Gammaproteobacteria > Enterobacterales > Pasteurellaceae > Haemophilus_D > Haemophilus_D parainfluenzae_O. The sequence continues at coordinate 6,933 of JAGZRY010000022.1, read as the reverse complement.
ACCTTTCGATTTAAAAGGCGTGGAATTTGGGATGACAGCACTTTTCCTCGTAATCTTTGCTGAAAACTGGCTAAAAGAAAAATCTCATGAAAGTTCATTGTTAGGTTTAGGCGTGGCTTTTGCATCTCTGTTAATTGTGGGGAAAGAACACTTTTTAGTGCCAACACTAATCAGTATCTGGATTCTATTAACGGTACGACGTCCTAAACTTTCATCTAAATTGGAGGCACTAAAATGACATTGATGGAACAGATTATCACCATTGTGATTTGTATTTTGTGCGTGCAATTTACCCGCTTGTTGCCTTTCTGGATCTTTCCTGCAAATCGCCCGATTCCGGAATATATCCGTTATCTCGGCAAAGTATTACCTGCCGCGATGTTTGGAATGTTAGTCGTGTATTGCTATAAAAATGTGGATGTATTGAGTAGTTATCACGGCTTGCCCGATTTTATTGCGGGAGCTTTGGTATTGGGATTGCATTTCTGGAAAAAGAATATGTTTCTTTCCATCTCGGTAGGCACAATTTTTTATATGTTTTTAGTGCAAAAAGTCTTTATCTAAGCGAATGTTGAGCGAAATAAAAATTTCTTGATATTGCAATCGGTTGCTTTTATTTCGCCTCTTCCCCTGAATTCCAAAATCTTTTATGATGCCGCTTCAATCATTGTTGACGGAGAGATTTATGGAATTTAATTTCATTGAATTATTAGGTTATTTGGCAACATTCTTTGTGGCTGTGTCTTTTTTATTTAAATCAATTGTTCATTTGAGAGTTGTCAATGCTATTGGGGCGATACTCTTTGTCATGTACAGTTTGATCATCAAATCTTATCCAGTCGCACTTTTAAATGCATTCTTGGTCTTCGTAAATTTATATCAACTTTATCGTTTGAAGAAAGAGCAACCTGCATCAAAAGTACTTAAATAATTGACCGCACTTTTCTTCTATTTACCCCCACATTTGATATAACGCAATCACTAGTGGCATAGTAAACATACAAAACAGCGTCGTTATTCCGTAAATGGTGCTGGCTTTTTGTGGATTGTTGTTATAAATCACCGCCATTTGTGTCACTGTCGAAGCTGAAGGGCTAGTAGTAGCCAAAAAGCTAATCAAGACGATAATCTCACCTTTTTCAATCCAATGAACAAAGCCAATGAGCTTTATTAATACCAACAACACAAGCGGAATAACCAATAAGCGCAATAGTGTGACTAAATAAATGCGCTTAGATGAAACAATGCTTTTTAACGGAATTGCGGCAATTAACATACCCGCAACAAGCATGGCATTCGGGCCAATAAACAAACCAATAGAAGAGAGTGTGCCATTGATAATGTTTGGCAACTTAATTTGAAAAGCAAATAAAAATGCGCCAATGAGAATTGACCAAATATTGATATTTTTGGCAATCGTCTTCAGCGATAAATTTCCCTTTCCTACAATAATCAAGCGGCAATGTGTCCAGAATAGAAAGGTTTGAACCATAATAAAACAGCTGGCGTAAATGACCCATTCTTTACCGAATAGCGACATCACAATCGGAATAATTAAGTTGCCAGAATTGGAATAAATCGAAGTGGCATGCTCAATAGGATCAAGGTTTAATAGGCGCTTTAACAGACTGCCAATAATAATCAGAATACCCTGAAGAAACACCGCCATAAGCAGTGAAAGCTGCAAACCTTGCAGGATTTCAGGTGTGTAATCAATTTGAAAGGCTTCAATCATCACAGCTGGGCTGATGACATAAAGTCCAATAATGGAAAGCGGCTTGCTATCTTCTGATTTTAATAATTTTGATTTAACCAACCCATAGCCAATAAGTACAATAAGTGTCAGTTCAATAATTTTAGTACCGAGTAAAAAAGTGATATCCATAGTGAATCTTGATAAGAAAAGTTGTGGATATTAAACAATAGATAAAAGAAAAGGGCAAAGTAATTTGCCCTTTAAATTGATTTAGGTTATTCCCACTCGATAGTTGCGGGTGGTTTTCCGCTGATGTCGTACACGACGCGAGAAATGCCGTTCACTTCGTTGATGATGCGGTTAGATACTTTACCTAATAAATCATAAGGCAAATGGGCCCAATGTGCGGTCATAAAGTCGATGGTTTCTACTGCACGTAGGGAAATAACCCAATCGTATTTACGACCATCGCCCATCACACCTACAGATTTTACTGGTAGGAACACGCTGAAGGCTTGGCTGGTTTTTTCATACCAACCGCTGTTGCGTAATTCTTCGATAAAGATTGCATCTGCACGGCGTAATAAATCACAGTATTCTTTTTTCACTTCACCTAATACGCGTACGCCTAAACCTGGGCCAGGGAATGGGTGGCGGTTGATCATTTCAGCCGGTAAGCCTAATGCTAAACCGATTTTACGTACTTCATCTTTAAATAATTCACGTAAAGGTTCAACTAAACCAAGTTTCATATAGTCTGGTAAGCCACCTACGTTGTGGTGTGATTTAATCACATGTGCTTTACCAGTTTTGCTTGCTGCAGATTCGATTACGTCAGGGTAAATCGTACCTTGTGCCAACCATTTCACGTTAGTGAGTTTTTTCGATTCATCATCGAATACATCCACGAACACTTTACCGATAATTTTGCGTTTCGCCTCAGGATCGGATACGCCAGCAAGTTCGCCTAAGAAACGGCTTTCAGCATCAACACGGGTAATATTTAAACCGAATTTGTCACCGAACATTTCCATGACTTGATCGCCTTCGTGTAAGCGGAGTAAACCGTTATCCACGAATACGCAGTGTAAGTTTTTGCCGATAGCACGGTGTAAAAGTAATGCAACTACAGAAGAGTCCACACCACCAGATAAACCTAAAATCACTTCATCATCGCCCACTTGCTCTTTAATGCGAGCAACGGCATCTTCGATAATATTTTCTGCTGTCCATTTGGTTTCGCAACCACAAATGTTCACCACGAAATTCATCAATAATTCTAAGCCTTTTTGGGTATGGGTTACTTCAGGGTGGAATTGTACACCGTAGAAACGACGATTTTCGTCAGACATTGCCGCAATTGGGCAGGTTGGAGTCGTACCGGTAACTTGGAAGTTTTCAGGTAAACGCGTTACTTTATCGCCATGGCTCATCCATACATCTAATTTGCTATCGCCATCATTTAAATGAGCGAAAAGTGCGGTTGGATTATCCATTAAAACAGAAGCATAGCCGAATTCACGATGCTCAGAGGTCTCAGTTAAACCACCAAGTTGCATTGCCATGGTTTGCATGCCGTAGCAAATACCCAATACAGGCACGCCAGCATTAAATACGTATTCAGGTGAACGCGGGCTGTTTTCTTCAGTGGTACTTTCTGGACCACCAGAAAGAATGATACCGTCTGGATTAAATTCACGGATTTGTTCTTCAGTCACATCCCACGCCCAAAGTTCGCAGTACACACCGATTTCACGCACACGACGTGCGATCAGTTGAGTATATTGTGAACCGAAGTCGAGGATTAGGATTTTATGGTGGTGGATGTTTGTCATGGTTCTCTCTATTGTTTTGGTTTTATGGAAAAAGTTTGTCCATCATCATGAAGATTTATTTCATATCCATCTAAATCATTACAAAAATCAAAGAAACGTTTGTAGCCATAAGATTTATATTGGAATTTAATTTTGGTTAATGCTTCAGCAAATTTAGATAATAGGGCTGAGTCATTATCTGCAACCATATCAAAGGCTTTTTTTATTTTTTCATAATCAATATTAGATGATATGCCATTATTTGATGGTATTGTTTTTATTAATTGTTTTTCATTTTCTTTTCGTTTCAAGGATATTGTAGTTCCATCGGAGTGTGAATAAAGTTCATATCCTTTTAAATTTTTACAGAATGTTGTGAATCTTGTATAACCATAAGATCTTGGATCAAATTCTGAATTAATTTTTCTTAATGCTTCTGAGAATTTAGATAATAGAGCCGTTCCATTATCATCATCTTCTACCATTTCAAACGCACTATTTATAAGCGAGTAATCAATAGATTTATCAACATTCTTTTTGTTATTTTGAATATCTGATATTTTAACCAAATTTTCTTCTCTAACAAATTGAGTGCAGGCTTTCTTAAACGCTTCGGGAGTGTGACTTTTACCAACACCGATAATATCTAACCCATCCTCACGAATTCGATGAGCAAGCCCAGTATAGTCACTATCACTAGAAACAATGCAAAAAGCATCCACTGTTTTAAAATGAAGTAAATCCATGGCATCAATAATTAATGCTGTATCACTTGATCCTTTACCTTTTGTATAAGCAAATTTTTGAATAGGCCTAATGGCATAAGAATTTAATTGTTCTTTCCATTTTTTATTTCGTTCATCTGTCCAGTCTGCATAAATTCTTTTTACTGTTATTGTTCCTGATTTGCCCACTTCCTTTAAAATTTGTTCAATCGCTGAACTATTAGCATTTTCAGCATCAATAAGTAGCGCAATTCTATTTTTTTGCATAAATATCCATTTATTACACAAATATAATAAACAACAAAAGGTGGGCAAAGATGCCCACCCTACGGTTAGCCCATACGATAGTTTGGCGCTTCTTTAGTAATCGTTACATCATGAACGTGGCTTTCTTTAATGCCTGCACCACTGATTCGAACGAATTCTGCTTTCGTGCGTAATTCTTCGATGGTTGCGCAGCCAGTTAAGCCCATGCAAGAACGTAAGCCACCCATTTGTTGGTGGATGATTTCTTTTAAGTAACCTTTGTATGGAATACGGCCTTCGATACCTTCTGGTACGAGTTTGTCTGCTGCGTTATCAGATTGGAAGTAACGGTCTGATGAGCCTTTCGCCATGGCACCTAATGAGCCCATACCACGGTAAGATTTAAATGCACGACCTTGGTAAAGTTCGATTTCACCTGGTGCTTCTTCAGTACCAGCAAACATAGAACCAACCATTACACAGCTTGCGCCTGCAGCGATAGCTTTTGCAATATCACCAGAGAAACGGATACCACCGTCCGCGATAACTGGAATACCACGATCTTTTAATGCTGCAGCTGCATCTGCGATAGCCGTGATTTGTGGAACACCTACACCGGTTACGATACGAGTTGTACAAATTGAACCAGGGCCGATACCGACTTTCACTGCGCTTGCGCCTGCGTCTGCTAATGCGATAGCACCTTCAGCAGTCGCTACGTTACCCGCAACGATAGGTAAGTTTGGATATTTTGCACGAGTTTCACGAACACGTTGTAATACGCCTTCTGAGTGACCGTGAGAAGAGTCGATTAACAACACATCTACGCCGGCTTTCACTAAAGCATCAATACGTTCTTCGTTACCTGGGCCTGCACCTACTGCCGCACCAACACGTAAACGACCGAATTCATCTTTACATGCATTTGGTTTTTGTTCCGCTTTTTGGAAGTCTTTAACGGTGATCATGCCTTTTAATTTGAAAGCATCATCTACAACAAGTACTTTCTCTACGCGGTTTTGGTGCATTAATTCTAAAATTGTTTCACGGCTTGCACCTTCTTTTACAGTGACTAAGTCTTCTTTTTTCGTCATTAATTGTGAAACGGTTTTGCTTAAATCTTTTACGAAACGCGTGTCACGGCCTGTGATGATACCGATTAAGTTATTTTCACCGTCTACAACAGGGTAGCCTGCGAAGCCGTTTTTCTTCACCATTTCAGCAAGTGCTGCAAGGGTTAAATCGGGAGAAACAGTCACAGGTTCAGAAACAATACCACTTTCGAATTTTTTCACTTTACGAACACGATCCGCTTGGCGTTCGATCGTCATATTTTTGTGAATAAAACCAATACCACCTTCTTGTGCTAAAGAGATCGCTAATTTGGTTTCTGTGACAGTATCCATCGCAGCAGAAAGCATAGGAATATTTAAGCGAATTTCTTTGGTGAGTTGAGTTGAGAGGTTGGCAGTGTTCGGAAGAACAGTTGAATGAGCTGGGACGAGTAGAACGTCGTCAAAAGTCAGAGCTTCTTGTTTGATTCTAAGCATGGCAATATCTCACTGTTATGAATTGTGTTAAAAAATATTGCGGCGGGATTATACAGATTTTTCATGTGGTTGAAAATGAATTTTTTCGCTTTTATGGTAAGATTTGCCAAGATTTTTATGAGAAGGAATGAATATGCCATCGTTATTGGATTGTTTGTCTGATTGCCAACCTAAAGAGCGGTCAGATTTGATGTCGTTTTTAAATATTACGTCAAATGAATTGGAGCAAGAAATAGCATTATTGAGAGAATCGGGATTGAATATTCAAGAAGAAAATGATGTTTATCTGTTAGTGCCAGAAATGCCTTTGTTAAATCCGCAAGCAATTTCGACCGCACTTTTTCCTTATTCTGTGCATTATCATCGAACCATTTCTTCAACAAATGAATTTATATTAAGACAAATTAAGCAATTAAAAAAAGGTGATTTGTGCCTTGCAGAATATCAAACGGCAGGGCGAGGACGTCGTGGTCGCCAATGGCTTTCACCATTTGCAGGGCAGTTAATTTTCAGTTTTTATTGGACTATCGATCCTAAAAAAGCATTGGATGGATTAAGTTTAGTGATTGGTTTAGCGATTGCAGAAGCGTTAAATGCGAAAGTGAAATGGCCAAATGATATTTTGCTTTCAGGGCGAAAGCTTGGTGGCATTTTAGTGGAAATCATTAATAATAAGAATGGGTTGCTTAATTTAGTGGTTGGTATTGGGATCAATATAAAATTGCCACAATCAACCGAAATTAGTCAGCCGTATGCACAGCTAACTGAACAGGATCCTGATATAGATCGTGAAACGATCCTTGTTAAAGTGATTCAACGTATTTATTCTCGATTAGCTCAATTTGAAGAAAAAGGCATTGATGAGGAATTCATGCAACAATGGATAAACCATAATGAATTTT
>JAGZRY010000021.1 GCA_018381425.1 Haemophilus parainfluenzae | reverse complement strand
ATAAATGCACGTTGCTCTGGTGTGCCCGGAAAAATCTCCCATGCAGGAAGATTCATGATGTCACCCCATTGCAGCATTCTGTTTTCTATTAAATCCCATACTCTAAATTTTAATACTTTCATTATTTTTCACTCTCCTAACGCAGCCTATATAGGTTGCCATTCTGCAACGCAACCATTACATTACTAAATCACTCCACCCAATGTCTTATTAAATTTAATCAATAAGTCATACGGAAACCCATGTGCTGACAGGTATTCGAAATACTTTTTTGTATCTTTAAACGACTTTATATTGTCTGTATGTCCATGCGTATATTGAGTAAATATGATTTTTTCAAGTGCTTTTACATAATCTCTCTTTTCGATTTTTCTTGGTGCTGATCCCATGCATATTCTGTTTTCCGTCAGCATGTTTGGCATGGCGTATTTGTAAAGCTCCGTATCTTGGCCTTTAAACTCCTTGTAGCAATATGCATAGATGCTGTCAACATTGTTAGTTTTATACGTCATGATGTAGATAGAATTGGGAAATGAAATATTGTACGCTGTGTTTTCGTACGTCACTATCCTTTTATGCTCTTTTTGCATGATGACAACACAGTTATTTCCTATCCCGATTATCTGATCACTATACAGTACGATATCCCTTTTTCTATTTTTTTGATCCCTGTTTTCAGCAAATGTTTCCAGTTTTTCAATCAAGTCATCAATCTGTATGGCAGAGAAATATTCTCGGTTTCGCGCATTATCGTATTCTAGTATTTCGGCATCAGAATTAAGGTCGTTAATCCTCACTATTAACTGCTTCAAAATAACACCTCCCTCATACTGCTCCTACTCCTCAACAGCATAAACAAATAATCATCTGCTTCCATTTCATTGAAAACGCTTAATTCATTACCATCTAAGTTTCTGACCTTTTCACTCAGGACTATCTCATCATAGATATCTTCCACATCCTCTGCATTTAATGTTATGTCTGCTTCTCCATAGCCGGAACACCCAAAACCTCCATAATAGAATAGTCCTGGGCATACCTCCGAAAACCCCATTGTGTTTAATATTTGATAGATTGATAAATATGATACTTCTCTTTCATCAACGACAATAACCATCGAATAAAAATCATAATCATATGTTATGTCATCAGCGTCATTTGCTTCGAGTATCTTTATCAGTTCATCGTCTGTAATACCTGTAAATTCATCCTCTAGATCAGTCCAGTTTTCTTGTAAATAATCTGCGAGTATGCGTTCATCAGTATGTCCCGATAACTTCCTACCTCTTTTTGTATATCGGAAAAATGATTCAAGCATGCCTTGCCCGTAATCAGAAATTATAAACTGCGTTGTCATGCAGGATAAAATTAACTTTATGATTACATTATCAACGGCAAAGACATCCGTCATATGGTAATCTGCTATCAAGAATTCAAATGGGTTTATTTCATTATCTCTGATTATGTAACCATTCTCTGAGATGTTGTCCATGAGTGTATTTACAAGTTCGTTATCTTTGCACCGTTCCATAAATTCCTTAAAATACCACGCAACACTGTACTCATCAATTTTTACAGAATCAGTAATGTATCTCCTCAAATTGTTTAACAATGGTAACACCTTCTTTCACTTCGCCGTGAACTATTGAGCTGATATGCTCCAGCAGCACCGTGGCCATACGAAGGTTTGTGACAAGGTATTGCGTATTACCAATAGCAGCCTGCGCCTCACAGCTTTTATCCGCTGGGTGTTGGTCATTAGATAATTTATAGCAGTCACTCCTTAAAGCTCCTACCTCGTTACTTTTCAGTTTTGCTTTTACATATACATTGCCCTCGTATTCGCTGTTTGCGGAATCTAGGTAGATGCATTTATCTAATTTGCGATACGTACTTTCCAACAGGAGACGCGTTTTATCATTATCAACACATCCAACAAGTACCGGCACAAAATCCTTGTATTTCTGCAGGAAAGAGATAATCTCATCTTTTGTTACATATTTATCTACGGCCTCACAGATATTGCCGTAAAAAGTGTTGATTTTCTTAGACAATGCCAGCGCCTTGTTTTCGTTGATATCATGTTTCTGATATGACTGACGTACCATGTTTTTTTCTTCTACTGTGTCACCATCAATAATGGTCATACGGTGTGGCGTGTCAATCAACAGTTTAGGTATGTCTCTGGCCAGGAGGGAGCCGGTACCTCCTACTCCCACAATTACAAATAGATATTTCATACTTACCCTTTTTTGTGCTGCTGGAATACCGGTACAAGCACGTTATCTTTTTCCATGTAATCGTATGTCACATTGCCAGAAAACTCGTAGAATCCATGCTGCAGCATTGCCTTGGTGATCTCATCCGTTGTATATTCTGTGCCTTCCTCAAAGATATGTGACACGTCTCTTTTCTCGGCTGCAAGGTAGATTTCAAACGGATACTTGTACTTCTTTCCTTTGGGCTTATCCTCTTTTTTTGCAGCAGTCTTTTCGGCTTTCTTCTCTTTCTTTTTTGGCTTTTCTTCGACCGCTTTTGCTGTAAGCATACTCATTAAATCCATTACACTACCTCCCTATCTGGCTGATTTATATATGCACATACTGCTGTGGTTTCGTCTTTATTAAAAATCATCATTCTATCGTTAAAGCTTAGTACGATCTGATTCTCTTCCTCCAGTTCTACGATTTTTAGCACATCATCAATATACAATTTGACATTTAATTTACTTCCCTTTGCTAGTTCGCTTTTTACAACAATATCAAATTCATTAGTTTCTGACTTAGCCAAAAGATGCAGTCCACCATTGAAAATCATTTGAACCTCAGAAGAATATCCTCTTAGCATTTTTAGTGTATCAATAAACTGCTTTTTATCTACAGCTGCTGCACAGATTTGCTTTGTATCTAGCTTTGGCATGTCCATCGCTACAACGATAAGTGATATGTAAAATATCCCTTGCGGGCCGATGAACGCAGCTCTCTTGCCGTCCGTCATGCATGTTTCTGCTGAGCTGATGTACTTAAATGCTTCTTTAGGTACACAAATCGGCTCTGCAGCTCCTGTCTCCGCTTTACGCATGTAGATGCACTTGGAGTTTGATATAAGATATCCAGATGGTGTTATATTTACACCGTTTAACTGGATACGCGCTTTATCATTTCCGACAAACTTCTCGCCTGCAGTGAAATCACACGGCTTTACATTCAGCTGAATAGCGTTATCTCCTAAACTTGTATCTGGAATCTTCTCTTCTTTCATGTTTGCGAGAAGGATATTGCCGTTTTGGGTTTTTATGTGTATCTTGCTGTCCTTTACTTTTAAATCAAAATCACTCAGCATGGATAAGGTCTGGTAATCTTTTTTACTTAAGGTAAATTCTGTTTTACCGCTGTCTTTATCCAACAAATATTGATTTATAATGCCGTAATCAATATCAGAGTTGTGGACATTTATCTGCTTTCCATCAATCACAATATGGTTTATGGTCATAGCATCGCGAAACATGGATCCGTTTAATTTCATAGCTCCACCCCACAATCCATTGCCGATAACTGACCAGCTGCTACCTTCGTCCTTTTAGTTACAATCAGCTCATAGCCTGCAGATGATAGGTAATTGATCATGTCGTCAGCCGGCATCACCGCACCGGTATCCAGATAAAGCAACAAACCTTTATCTCCTGCATCATATTTATTCAGCAGCCCACATACATCGCTGTAATCTCGCAAAGCGATTCTTTCGGATGCCAGAAACGCATCCTTGAATGCTTGTTCAACTTCTGACGGCATTTCCATCGTTCTAGCCAAATAGTTCACCATCTCCTGTTCACACACATGTGATTCTTCCAGGAATAAATTCGTGCATTTTGTTATCTGCGATATATCCATGTTGTGCTGCTTGATCAGCTTACCTGCTTTTAAAAATTCTTTTTGAGTCATTTTATCTCTCTCCTCCCTCGTCATAAACTGTTTCTGAGCTCTTCTATTTTCCTGTCGAGCTCCTCCTCACTGAATTCAGAATCGACTTTAATTAAATCTTGATTATCCCACCATGCTGGCAGCTGCTTTTCAGTGGAGCCAGTTTTACTCGTTTTATTAGAATTGTTGGTATAGTTACCATCAAGTATCTTTGCTAGGTTTGTATCCTTTAGCATCCAGTCAAATGTCGCTGACCAGTTACGATTGTTTGCTCCCTTTAAAAAATCGCTCTGCTCCGCCAGCGTGAAGGCGTTTTGTAAATCGTCAGCTGTGTATGTCTTAAGTCTTGCCTTGATGGCTTTTTTACGAGCATCAGATAATTTTGTAATGCGAGGGAACGACACGCAAGTGTTGTTATACATATCAGCGATTTGCTGATAACATATATCTTCTTTCTTTTCATTCTTAACATTCTTTACATTCTTATCATTCTTGTTTGTGTTCAACTGTTGTTCATTTGATGTTCGCTTGTTGTTCAACTGTTGTTCATTTGATGTTCGTTGTCCTTGGTATTTATCCCAATTTAATACGGTAACTAAAGAGTATTTGTTGGTCTTTTTGATGTTCAACATTTCCATTTTTTCAAACAAGCTCAGCCATCTAAACAACGTTAGACCATCAACACGTCGGTCTTTCTTCACGTCACGATTAAATTCGTCAGATAGAGCTGATCTGCCGGTGATAAACTGCCCTGCCTTTAGCTCTATGATTTGATTGCCTACCACCTGTGTTTTTTCATCATGTGTCGCTTTCATCAGACACATAAGCCATAGCTTTAGTTTGTCCGAATCAGCCCACACAGGGGTATCCGTAATTTGTCTGTATAGCTTTATGTATCCTTGTTTTGACACATTTCCTCTCCTTTAAAAATTAGCTTTCTGTGACAAGAATCTCGCACTTGCTGTTGTCTATCTCAATTCGTGTTTCATCTGTGTTAGCACTCGCGTCGCTTATTTCAATGCTTATCGTATACTCTTTGAGCAAATTTTCTGGCACACATCGTTCTACGATGTTTTTCATTTCTTCCCAATTCATTTTATGTCTCCTTTATCTCAATACCCTTTAATTCCGCCATTAGGCGCCGCTTTATGCGGTATACAGGCGTTTTAACTCCTTTGGCATCCTCCACTATCAGCTGACCGTTTCCGTCGTTATACGTAAAGTCTGCTATGTATCTAATAGGCATACCGTACTTGCTCTTGGGTATTAACCAAACGGTACCTGCAGGCGGAGGTTTGTTATCTCCCCTGCCTGCTCCAGTAGCCATAATTCTAGGTATCTTGATGCCTCGTGTTTTGATGCGAAGGTTATCCCGTCCACCTCTGTTTTAACAGCTCCGTATTTGCTCTTTTTGGGCTTTGTGGGCGGTGTTTGTGCTGAGGTATACTTTCGTCCGTCTGGGTAGTTAATCATCACCAAACAACTTTAATTCGCCTTTTTTGATAAAATATTCCATTTTCTTATCAATGGCAAAAGGTGATAAGTGATTCTCTTGTATGAATACCTCATTGCCTATCGTGTGACACTTTATATGACATCCCCTGCACAAAGGCAAGGCGCGTTTACCAACATGCGATATCTTATGACGGTTGTTTCCTGCACCAACCGTATCAACATGGTGTATATCGGCATGTTTCCCACATATTACGCATCTTCTTTTTAAAGCTAATGCATATGATTGCTTTTCGTCGAATGTATATTCGTAGTCCGTAATAATCTTCTTAGCAAACGGTATCTCGTTATATATGCAGTAGTCAATAATGGCCCGTATTAAGCCGTTTGCGTAGGTCATGCTGCAGGAAGACAGACTTTCCACTTCTATTTCCATTACTGATGCATACTGTTGTTGTAATTCCATTCTCACCCATTCCGAATCATAGCCCGTATATCGTGCTATCTCTCCGCATAAAGCGAAGATAAAACGCCTTTGTTTATCTGTTATATGCCGTCTGTCAATGAGCTTTATATCAACTTCCAGCGTATCTCCACAATCAAGAAACATTTCATCCGTTTGTTTTAATGCAACGGCATCTATGCAATAGACACCGTTGCGCTTATACAACTTGCTCATCGCTTAGAAAGGAAGATCATCATCCCTTATATCTAGATGACTTGCATATGCCTGCTGTGGTGTAAATCCGCCAGAAGGTGCGCTTGTCTTTTTCAGCAGCTTGTCTTCTGGAATTGTCACATTGTCAATTTCGGAGATAGCCCTCACATACATACACTTAGTAGAGAATTTCGATTCTCCTTTATCATTCAGATATTCTTCCCTACCGAATACGCCACAGAATTTCTTCCCTTTCAAGCTTCCTTCATCCCAAGACCATACGTATCCAGGATTAGATTCCAGTATCCGGTTGATGAAAGCTTTGAAATATGGATTTGATTGTTCTGTTCCATACCCCTGATAATATGTACCTCTCCACTTTGCATTCGGATCTTTCTTTCTGTCCACTGCCAGCATCGCATCATAATAACCTGGTTGCTTATCTTCTGGTGCGAAGTCGTATGCTATAACGAGCATCTTGTTTCCACTTTTCGATACTTCTGTGCGTGCGCCAACGATTATACATATGTGTCCACCTAGCTCAATTTTTTCAAAACTTCCTGCTTCTTCTAATTCATTCCATCCGTTGATTGGTTCCATTTTATCCTCCTATTTAACTGTTAATGACGTTTTCTCTACTAAACTACAGCCGGGCACGTCGATGCCTTGTTTCAGTGCTGCACCGATTTCTTTCTTCATTGGTGATGTTTCTGTTTTCACTTTTAAATACTCCTTAGGTACGAGAATTTCTGCATCAATAGAAACTGATTTTGTGTTTCTCGTACTTATGGTGTTTCTTGCGGTAGCAAGTTTCTTTTTACCACGCATCATCATCGCATTTAACAAGTATTTTTCCAAATGATCGACTCGCTTCTGGTCTGAATCATTTTTCATTTTAAGAGCATCGATTTCTTCTTTTCTTGCCTTGATCAGTGCCTTCACCTCTTTAATCAAACAGCCGATATTATCAGCTTTTACTTCAAATTCTTCTTTGATTGCATCCAATTCCTCATCTGTAAACAGGATTTCTCCTGTTTCTGGATCAATTCTTTCAAACAGCTGCAAGTATGCTGCATTGATTTCATATAAACTTCTCGTCATGTCAATACTCCTCCAATACTTTGATAACTTCCATAATGTCGTTGTCGATTTCGTCCTCTTCAAATGCTCCCATAGGCGTTTTTGCTGTACTGTTCTTGGCATGTGTCTCAAATACATAGCGTCCACCTGCAGCTTTTGCATTAAGAATGGTTGTGAATTTGCTTTCAAGACAGATTTTGTCAATCTTTTTCCCACTTGTTTTGATGCGAGTAAACATATAACCGCTATCGTCACGTTCTGTCTGCGTATGCGCCGTAAATATGATATTGAGGTCATCTCGTAGTGTAGGGGCGGTATCCACCATATTCCATATACACTGTGCGAGGTCCATCCACTTGTCATAGCCTTTTTCTTTGCATCTGCGCATTTCATCGCCCACCATGATGCCATTGATTGTATCAATGACTACATATTTAATTTCTGGACGCTTGTCACTGATTTTGACAAGCATACGCATAATCTTGTCTGCATCATCACTTGCCATATAATTCTTGTTTTCCACGTTAAACTCATTACGCCAGCCTTTCCAGCTGAGACCTTTTTTATCACAGTCGACATAAACGGTTTCTTCCGGCGGAAGATTACGCATCGCAGTTGTTTTACCACTTCCGCTCTCTCCCATGATACATATTACTTTGCTCATTGGTTTCCCTCCTTGCTCAAGTGTTTGATATATCCGATCAATGCTTTCAATTTCTGCGCTGCGTTTTCTTCATCTAAATAAACGCAATGATTTTCGTTCGCATCCTTGCGTGTACTCCATTTGTCAAAGTAAATACATACGGATACACTGCCGACGTGTGGACTATAATTCACAAAAACATCGTGCCTTTTACATCCATATGCAACTTGTATGAGTTCGCCCAATAATTTAGCTATTGTTTTCATTTTCTTTCCACTGCTGTTTCCTTTCTTTCTTCTTCCTCGGCTTCCGCCTGCAGGTCTGCCAGTTCCTCAGCTGCCGGCTCCCACTCTTCGTCATAATGTTCTGGGTCCATGTGGTTATAGATGGTTTTCATGATGCTTCTCCAGTAAAACAATCGGGTCGCATATAACTCCCATACGCAGAGTGTTGTACATGCTGATAACCAGGTATATAGTTAATACTGCATGACCGATTACTATGTATTCCCACATCATCAGTCCTCCAGCTCATGCTCTCTCAGCCATGTTTCTAAGCCTTTAACTGTAAGAGTTAACTCTTTTATCCTGTGTATTGTCTCTTTGATGCAGTGTTCTACTTCTGCATTTTCTTCGGGCAGCCAGTACCCTTTTTCTGATGACACTGATATAATCGGTATCCCTTCGATTCTTAGGTCTTTGATTATGTTTCTGTTTGTGCGATCATCCATACCGGTTATTTGCTTTAACATCGGTCTGGAGATTGCGTTTTCTTTGCCCTTGCGGAGTATCATTCGCACTTGATTTTTGGCAAAGATATACGGTGTTTCTTTTGACAATTTATCCCTCTTTTCATGATTATGTGTAATAAAGAAAGGGTGGTTTTATGAAATTGATTGCTCAAGTAAATGCATATATTCAATCTTTTGTATCCAAAGTTTTTAACTGATCTATTCGTTCTTTTCTCCAACTTTTTATAAGTACTAAAGCGATATTGTCTAATAACATCCACCAAAATAGTAATTCTTTGATTGCTTCCATTTTAATTCACTCCCTTGCTTTTTCACTTTACATCCCTTATAATAAAGATGAATCTTTTTATAAGGGTTCGTGGTTTAGATGCTCTGACCGCCAAGTCTATGGAGCATCTTTTTTAATACTCTTTTTCTCATAGAGTAGTCCTTTCCTGCTTGCGTTTCTTCCGAGGATCAAACACATCCTCACTGTAATATGCCTCATACCACGAGAGAGGTATCCTACGTTCGTCGTATAGCTTAACTTTTCCGAACTCTTTTTCATATTTCTCACGGCATGTTTGTTTTATCGTACAAGCCATACCATATCCAATCGGATTATCTGGATTTCGCTCATTGTGAATACGCTGAATATCCTTCGCTGTTACAAATCTTGCGATAGGCATAATATCACCCCTTATGTATGCAGAATTTATTCACAAAATAAATCTGTCCTTTTCCCGTTACTTTTGTGGTTCGTGTTGTTCTAACACTTCCGTCTGGATTGTTGACTGTCCGCTCTTTGATTTCAAACAGTCCTCGTTCCATTGCTTTTTGTGTCGGCATATTGTAGTTATCTCCTTTGGTACAGAGATACTCGTTTTCTCGCATCCATGTAAATAACCTGTTTTGCCCGATATCGCATCCATTTTGTTTAATGAGCTTTGCCAACTGTCCTATGAGAATGCTGTCATGACTTGTTGATACTGCATCAGCAAATAATGCCTTAGGCTTCATTTCTTCATTTTCTATACGCAGTGTTTGTAATTCTCTTTGTGACATCTGCAATGCTCGTGCCATGACCTTCTGTGGGCTGTTCCAGTCATTTTCCAGTTGAATGAAATACTGTCTAGCCTGTTTACCTTTTTCGTTACGTTGAATCATAGCGATTTCTTTCGCCATTTCGATAGTCAGCTGATAATCTTTAGTAGGCTGTCCATTTTGGGGGTGGTCAAAAATGACCAGGGTATAATCAGTATCCTCTGTGAATCCATATTCACACATTCGTGGAAACCAATGTCTGAAATCTGTTCCTACTTCTAAAAACTCATGTAAATCTCTTGCCAGTACCGTTATACGGTCGTTGTCGTGTTGAATCTTTATTAACTCGTGCATAACTTTCCTCCTTTCTAGCACGCTTTTCCATGCGTAGGCGTTCGGCAATTTGCAACTTCTTGTCTTATATGGCCACTGACAAGAACGCCAATATCAAATTCTGAATAGTCATATCCGTTGTCCTGCAAAAATTTAATCAATTCGCACACTCGTTCGTTGCCTTTCCGCTTGGCGATTTCCATATATTCTTTTGCTGTCATTTAATCACCTCCTTTGTGATTGAATAATTGACCTTTCCTGCAAATGTGATAGTATTTATTTACATGGAAAGGGGGTGAAAATGTGAATAACTATCAATTAGAACAATATCTCAATGACTATTATGCGATGTTAAGGAAAATCACAGAACCAATAAGACAACTTGCCGAAAGTTATACGGAACAAATTAAACAAATTCAGCAAGTTGTCTCCGATGCCATTAAACCTTCAATAGATAAAGCGAATGAAGCTCTTCGTGAATATCATGAGAAAATGAAAGAGTTCATTGAATATGCGAAAGCAATATCCATTATGTATAAAGAAGCACCACCTTCTTATGCAATAGAGGAAGAAACAAGCATACCTGAATCTGTGGAACAAGAGAATAGCCCATCTCGTGCTCCACCTGATAAATCATTCACTGAAAAACTTTTGTTTTGGTACATATATCTGACACTTGCACTCATGCCAGTTATTCCGTACTTAGAAAGACTTATAATTGACAGTTACGTGTTCGAGATATTGAAAATTGTATTCAAGTTATTTGGCGTGTATCTTTGATGCATGCCTTTTCTTCACCTCCTTTACATCAACTACGCCATTATAATATCGTACTTAGTCATTTATGTCAAGTTATTTTGTTATTTTTATTGACTAAGTACGATTTAAAGTATATCATAATGACGAGGAGGTGAAAAAAATGAATGGTCGTATAAAATTGATACGAAAAACATTAGGAATTAGTCAAAGAGACTTTGGAAAAAAAATTGGTATAAGCGACACAGCTGTATCAAAATTAGAAAGTGGCGAACGAAATCCGTCAGAGCAGACCTTAAAATCTATTTGTCGAGAATTTAACGTAGATTACTTCTGGCTCACTGAGGGCGCAGATGTCGACATGTTCATGAAATTACCAAATACGCTGATGGAAAAATTATCAGAACGGTATAATCTGAACAAAAAAAGCCAGATGGTTTTAAAAACCTATCTGGAGGCGCCGGATGATGAAAAGGAAGCAATCGAAAATTTTCTTACAACGTTGGCAGAAAATCTGCAAAAAGAAGGCAAGGAGTGATTTTCCTTGTCTTTTTTATTAGTGATTCAATTTTATCCATAGTAGTTCATAATACAATTCTCTCAATACTTTTAACGATTTCACTCCCCTCACCATTTTTACGATATGCCTTATGTAAAAATCTTCTGTTTCCATGATCTTTATCCTCCTATAAAATTGGTAATATTTTCTATAGCTATATTATATCGCAAAAAATATAAAATTGGTAACGCTGCCAATTATTTCTGTAGATGTCCAATAAATTGGACAAATCCCCTATTTAAAGTCAGACTCAAACAAGTCTGTTATTTTTATATGTAACGCCTCCGCTATTTTTTCAAGTTGGTGTATAGTAGGTGATGTTTTTCCGTTTTCGTAGTTGTTTAAGGTGCTTTTAGTGATGCCAGTTAGTTTTGACAAATCGCGCAGAGTCTTCTCTTTTTCTATACGCCGTTCATATATTAGTAATTTCACTATAATATTATATGCAAGTAAGTATTTTGTGATTCGTTTTTAAGTGATATAATATAATAAACAACAGTATGGAGGGAAATGAAAATGAAAAAACTGTTCGCTGTATTTTTTAGCGCAGCAATGCTTTTCAGTATGGGAGGTTGCGCCTCTGAGCCTACGCTAGAGTCAGAATTGGGAAACAAAACGGTAGCTAAAATGATTGAAGACGCCAATAAGCAATTAGCTGATGAAGGCATAAAAGACTTAAAATTCAAATCCTATGATAAATCGTTTGAAAAAGTTGAATATGAAAAGGAAAACTTAAGTATCCTTTATTTTTTAGAGAACGATGGATCAGTAAGTAAAATTAAAGTTAATGATAAAGGGAGCGACGAATATGTAGATGCTGTTAATGCAGTTTTAAAGCTTGAATGCTTAGGTCTTACAGTAAATGATAACAATCAGATCGTCGGTTATTTTAACGCTGGTAAAACAGAAGAAACAAACATTGACGGATATACCGTAAGTATGGATTCCGATTCATTCACTATCCACAACAAAACTGAGGAATCTTTATCAAAAGCTATTCCTATAACTATAGATGACGTTGAGCTTATAGATACAAAAATTGTAGATGATTACGGCGTATATATGAAAACGAAATTTAAGAACAATTCAAAGAAAACTATAAAAAGCATAAGCTATGCTTACGAGGTTGATGGTGAAAAACACTATTTAATGTGCTATGACACACTCCTCCCCGGTGATACAAGTACCATAGAGGAAGTGTCAGGCCCTGCTTCAATGGATAAGAAAGACATGAAGTTACTGAGTGCTGATTTTACATTAAAGGGTGAGAATACTGATGATGATGTTTATGTAGAGTATGACGCTAAAACCAAAGAATATAAATGGTACTAATCATAAAAAGCTGTCTTGAATGACAGTTTTTTTACATTATGGGAAATTATGTGCTATAATTTATTACATTAGGAGGGAAGTGAAAATCATATGAAAACTTGGAAGTTAGTATCCGGGATCTTGTCTATCGTACTTTGCTTATTTGTTTTGCTACAGTCTTGTGCAGCGGGCACAGTAAATGCCTTGGAAGAATCCGGGGAGGTCAGTGGCAGCGCAGGATTGATCGTATCCATTATGATGCTTGCAGGTGGTATCGTATCCATCGTTACACGTAAAGGTACAAAGGGCGGGAATATCGCAATCATCGTGCTTTACGGCATCGCTGCTTTGTGCGGATTCACAATGGCAGGAAACTTTACGGACTTGAATATCTGGGCATTCTGGTGTTTGATCTGTGCGGTTCTTGCGGCAGTATCCTTAGTCAAAATGAAAAGATAACTAAAAAGCCGCTAATCATAGCGGTTTTTTATATGCCTAGAAGCTGTTTCTTTTTTGCAGTAAACTCCTCAGGTGTTATGATTCCTATATCAAGCAATTCTTTAAGCTCCTTAAGTTCATCGTATTTACTTGTTTTAGGCTGTTCTGGCACTGTTTCCATCTTGCTGGTGTCTTTGTTCATAAATTCAATAATCTTTCTGTCAGCGTCCTTAAATAGGTGTGCATACGTCTTTCTGATGGTGTCCACTGTATCTCCAAGGCGCTGCGCTATCTCATAATCAGAGTACTGGTCAGCTTTATTGTTGATTAAATATGATACATGGGAATGTCGGAAATCATGAACACGTATAAGATGCAGTGGTTTGCCATCCGCATTTGCAGATTCCACTCCACGTATAAGATTCTTCCGAATTGTCTCAGCTGGAAGCGGTCTATCAAAACCGAACACAAAGCAATCCATGTCATATCCACAAAGCTTCTCACAATGCGCTTTTTGCTCCATTAAGGCAACTTTTACAACATCAGGCATAATTATAGTGCGCATGCTGTTTTGTGTCTTAGGACTTGTGATTTCCCAAGCTTTCCCCTTTATTTTGTTTGTCACTGTTTTATAAATTCTAATTGTGTTTTTATCAAAATCTATATCCTTCCATTGTAAAGCTTGGGCTTCTCCCTTGCGTGCTCCCATATAATACAAAAAGGTATAGAACCGCTTCATCTCTGGATTTTTAACATATTGGATAAAGGTTTCAAACTCAGACGGTTCCCAAAATAGCATTTCTTTTTTTACTTCATCTTTGAATGCGGATTTTCGAACCTTTGTCATAGGATTCACGGCAATATAATCCTCATCCACAGCATACTTAAATATTTTATTTATTGTATAGTAATACTTTGATACATATGACTTACTGTATTTTCCTTCCAAGTCTTTAATAAATTTTTGCAGGTACTCTTTATTAAATAGATTTATTTTCTTCTTTCCAAAAACTTTATTGCATTTATCTATTATATCCTGATCTGTCCGGATGGTTACAGCTTTAACATTCACGGCTTGTGCTAGATATTCTTCTGCCAGCTCAGCAAATGTCTTATTGTATTTTGCCACTTGGATAGCTTGCCATTGTTTTACAAACTCTGTTTCGTATTCTCGCGCTTCATTAACGTATTTACATCCTCTAGCTAATTTTGTATACCTATAATAAGTTCCGTCTTCTCTTTTAATATTGCCTTGTATGTACCACTTTCCGTTACGTTTAGATACTGACATAATCTATCACCTCTATACGTAATATACATTAAAAAATAGCGTATTTCAACATATTTTTACGTATATCACTACGTACAGATGCGGTATACCAAATTCAGAGTATTAAAAAAGCCTTTAAACAAAGGCTTTAAAATCTTATTGGTGGAGGTGAGGAGAGTCGAACTCCTGTCCAGAAACAGCCCCACGTACAGACCTCTACAGTTTAGTCCATGAAGATTAAGACATCAGCAGGTCATG
>JAGZRY010000409.1 GCA_018381425.1 Haemophilus parainfluenzae | reverse complement strand
CAAGCCACACGTGCTTTAGGATCTTGTTTTAAAATTTCATCAAGTACCGCATCAGAAATTTGATCGGCAATTTTATCTGGATGTCCTTCTGAAACAGATTCAGAAGTAAATAAATAGCTAGACATAAGTTCTCTTCTTTTTTGGATGTATTGACGTATAGACGTCTATAATACGCTTTTTTGACTAATACGCAAGCATTCCTATCAAGTATTTTTGAAATTTAACCAATTTTGTAACATTTTTTCACCGAATTCAGACATGTAAGACTCAGGATGAAATTGCACAGAAAAAATAGGTAAATTTTTGTGCTGTGTTGCCATCACGATTTCATCATCACAAACAGCTGTAATTTCTAATGTCTCTGGTATGCTCTCAGTTTGTACTGCCCAGGAATGATAAAGACCTATTTCAAATTCGGCTGGAAGCCCTAAAAATAAGCCTGAATTTAACAGCACATTTAAACGGCGTTTCAGCCCATGGCGCACTCTTGGCAAATTATAGAGTTCTCCGCCAAAGAATTCACAAAGGGTTTGATGTCCTAAACAAACACCTAAAATGGACTTTGTTTGATAAAATCGTTCTAACATCGCAAATAATTGTGGATACGTGCTTGGAACATCTGGTCCTGGAGAAATTAAAATATGTGTATAACCTTCTACACAATCTAATGATAAATCTTCAATACTTACCACATCAAAACGCACCTGTAATTGGCGAATAAGATCCACTAAATTATAAGTAAAAGAATCATGGTTATTGATAACTAAAATTTTTTTCATACGGGCTAGTGCCATAATTCGGTGACTAAATTCATTTCAATATTATAGCGATTCTGCGTTAAAATCCTTTTTATTTTTTTATCTACAGCCATGCAAACATTTATTCATCAAGCTAATGCTTATGGCGCATTACGCCAACCTTTTTTCTTCTTAATTGATTTTGAACAGAAGAAACCGCTTATTTGTTCTTTTGATGAAAGCACTGAAAAAGGGCTAATTTGGGGTATTCAAGGCGTAAAAAATATCCCTGAAAATCAACCGCACTTTGCTTTGTCTATCATTGATAAAAAGCCCATTACATTACATCAATATGAACAAGGATTTCATCTTGTTCAACACGAATTACAAAAAGGTAATTCCTATTTGCTCAATCTCACTTATCCTACCGAAATCAAATTAAGTGGCAATTTAACTCAAATTTTTCACTCGGTTGAAGCACCTTATAAATTACTTTTGAAGGATCAATTTGTCTGCTTTTCACCTGAATCCTTTGTACAAATTCGACAAAACAAAATTTACACCTATCCAATGAAAGGAACGATTGATGCGAGCCAGCCTAATGCCAAAGCTAATTTGTTAAAGGATGAAAAAGAGCAACGAGAACATTACACCATTGTCGATTTAATGCGTAATGATCTTTCAATGGTCGCAAAAAACATCAGAGTATCTCGTTTTCGCTACATCGATAGTATTTACACAGAACAAGGAGAAATACTACAAACCAGTTCAGAAATTTACGGTGAATTAGAAGATAATTGGCAAAATAAAATTGGCTCAATATTAGCCGCACTTTTACCTGCTGGCTCAATTAGCGGAGCGCCTAAAGAAAAAACGGTTTCCATTATCCAACAAGCTGAAAAGCAAGAACGAGGTTATTACACAGGAATTTTCGGTATTTTTGATGGCGAA
>JAGZRY010000408.1 GCA_018381425.1 Haemophilus parainfluenzae | reverse complement strand
CTGGTGTTAAAGCGGAAAGGTTGATTGCCGATAGTGAAAGGATAGGTAAAATCAACGCCTGCAGTAAAAATCTGCATGCGGGAAGTCCCTTCACCAAACGCTTCTTCCGGAGCTGGTAAGGATTTATTCCCACCCGTACCACGTTTATAGTTCGCAAACAGTTGTAATACGGTGTCACCAATGTATTGGGTGTGATTTAAGCCTACTTCCCAACCAGCTGTTCGACGACGTTGCACTTCAATTTCAGTGTCATTGATATAGTTATGGGATTTTTTCGTCCATAACGCGGCATTCACATAGGTTTTATAAAGACTTCCACGAGATAATAAGCGACTTAAGTTCGCTTTCATTTGTTGGCTTTCACCAGAATAGGTGTAAGACTCAAACGCGCCTGCTACCGTTTGGTGATAAGAATATTTTGAACCGGAAAGCGTTAAGAGATAGTTCTTCCAAGGAATAGAATAATAGAGACTGAGGTTTTTACTGCCATAATCGCCTTCCGCATCATCGCTATCACGTTTAAAGCTACGTGTACCACTGATATAGAACATATCATTAAGTGTGAGTACATTATCCCAAGAAAACGTCGCTGAGCCCTGTAAACGCCCCGTAGCTTTACTGCCTGAGTCATCTAATCCCAAGGTTAAATGAAAAGGTAAGCTTTGCTTATAAGCAATCACAACGTCTGTTTCACCTACTGCATCCGTTGGCACAAGCTCCATATTCGCATCAGCACTCGGTACACGTTTTAAGTTTTCTAAACCTTGTTCAATATTGCGAATATTTAACACATCACCTTCTGCCATTGGCATGGCAAACCATAAGGTACCACGGGTGGCAAACGGAATCGCACTTTGGTCTTGTAATTGAATACGACCCACTTTACCTGGAATCACAGTGAGTACAAGCATGCCTGAACGTAAATCCTGTGGCTCTACCACCACACGGGTAGTGACATATCCCAAATCAATTAAACGATTTTGAATACGGCGAAGTAATACGTTAATCCCCTCAGAGCCAATACAAGCAGGCAGCGCAAAATCACGCTCAGCATAAACTGACTTTAATGCCCAAGAGAATCGGCTTGGTTGGATTAATTTAAGAGAAGAAGCTGATGAATTTTCTTCTTCAGCTTGATAATCGGTCAGCACTAATTGATTGATAGGAAAGCATTGTGATTCATTCTGAGGGAAGCTAAGCGAAACCTCTTTTTCACCCTCTAAACGCACATTTGCGGATTGTGTTTGCTGGGCTAAGATAGCCGAATCTTGTTCCGCTTGTTGCTTTTGTTGTTGGGCATCGATTTTCCTTTCTACACTTGAATTTGTAGAAGGTAATTCGGCAAAGACAAAAGGTGAAATTAGAAATAATCCAACTCCAAATACTCTAGATATACTCATAATAAAATTGTGGTTATTAAAACGTTAAAAACTATTGGATTTAATAAATTAAATACCATACTAAAACACTAAGCAATAACAAGTGTATTAAATCCAACTAAAATAGTCAACAAATAATATCTATAATTTTTTAAGGTTACTAGGTCATCATATAAATACAAAATGCGGTTAAAAACGTGAAAATTTTTAACCGCACTTTGATCTGCCCCCCAAAAGTTGGACAGGTTAGTTAACTTAAATATTGAGCTCGGTATTGCACTGGGCTCAATCCTTTGAAAGCAAGTTTAA
>JAGZRY010000407.1 GCA_018381425.1 Haemophilus parainfluenzae | reverse complement strand
CCATATCAATCAGCTATTTATCACGCAAATTAAAAGGAATTCATTATGACAAACGAACTTATCTGCTATAAACAAATGCCGGTTTGGACAAAAGATAAATTACCTAAAATGTTCCAAGAAAAACATAATACTAAAGTGGGAACTTGGGGCAAACTTACAGTGCTAAAAGGTAAACTTAAGTTTTATGAGCTAACCGAAGATGGCGATGTCATTGCTGAACATATTTTCACCCCAGAAAGTAACATTCCGTTTGTCGAGCCACAAGCCTGGCACCGAGTTGAAGCACTTTCTGATGACTTAGAATGTACGCTTGGTTTCTATTGCACAAAAGAAGATTACTTCAGCAAAAAATATAATATGACTGCAACGCACGGTGATGTAGTTGATGCAGCTAAAATTATTAAGCCTTGTAAAGTGCTAGATTTAGGCTGCGGACAAGGTCGTAACTCGCTTTATTTAAGTTTAAAAGGCTATGATGTAACCTCTTGGGATCACAACGAAAACAGCATTGCCTTCTTGAACGAAACTAAAGACAAAGAAAACTTGAATATTAAGACCGCTGTTTATGATATTAACACCGCCAATATTCAAGAAAACTACGACTTCATTTTATCTACCGTGGTATTTATGTTCTTAAATCGTGAGCAAATTCCAGCCATTATTAAGAATATGCAAGAACACACCAACCCAAGTGGTTATAATTTAATTGTAGCAGCCATGTCTACGCCTGAGATGCCTTGCCCACTAGCCTTCTCATTTACGTTCTCGGAAGGTGAATTAAAAGAATACTACAAAGATTGGGAATTCTTAGAATACAACGAAAATATGGGCGAGTTACACAAAACCGATGAAAATGGCAATCGCATTAAATTAAAATTTGCGACAATGTTAGCAAGAAAAAAATAATTCGCTAATTTAGAAAAGAAAATGACCGTACTTTGTCATATAAAGTGCGGTCATTTTTTATAGTATTTTAATTACTCTTCAATAGAGCGTAATAATTCGTTGATACCTACTTTACCTAAAGTTTTTGCATCAACTTTTTTCACGATCACTGCACAGTATAAGCTGTATTTACCACATTTTGATGGAAGACTACCTGAAACCACTACAGAACCAGCTGGTACACGACCATAGAATACTTCACCTGTTTCACGATCGTAGATCTTCGTTGATTGACCGATGAATACGCCCATAGAAATCACACAACCATCTTCCACAATCACGCCTTCAACCACTTCAGAACGTGCACCAATAAAACAGTTATCACCGATAATAGTTGGGTTTGCTTGTAATGGCTCTAATACACCACCGATGCCTACACCACCAGATAAGTGAACGTTTTTACCAATTTGTGCACATGAACCTACAGTTGCCCATGTATCAACCATCGTACCTTCACCCACATATGCACCGATATTTACATAAGATGGCATTAATACACAGTTTTTAGAAATGTATGCCCCTTTACGTACGGTTGCAGAAGGTACGACACGGAAACCTTCTTGAGCAAAACGCTCTTCGGTATAGTCAGCAAACTTCAATGCCACTTTGTCGTAGTATTTGGTTTCTGCACCATCAATGATTTGGTTATCATTAATACGGAAAGATAATAATACTGCTTTTTTCAACCATTGGTGAGTAACCCATTCACCATCAATTTTTTCTGCAACACGGTATTTACCGCTATCTAATCCT
>JAGZRY010000406.1 GCA_018381425.1 Haemophilus parainfluenzae | reverse complement strand
TGGAATGGAATGGAAGAGAATTGAATTGAATCAACCTGAGTGGAATGGAAGTGAGTGGAATGGAATGGAATGGAATGGATTGACATGGAGTGGCATGGAATGGAATGGAATGGAATGGAATGGAATGGAATGGAATGGAATGGAATGGAATGGAATGCAATGGAATAGAATGGAATTCAATCAACCCGAGTGGAATGGAATGGAATGGAATGGCATGCTAAGGAAAGGAATGGAATGCATTGGAATGGAATGGAATCAACAAGAATGGAATGGAATGGAATGGAATGCCATGGAATGGAATGGATTGGAATGGAATGTAGTGAAATGAAATAGAATGGATTTGAATCAAGACGAACGGAATGGAATGGAATGGAATGGAATGGGACGGAATGGAATGGAATTGAATCAACCCGAGTAGAAAGGAATGGAATGGAATGGAACAGAAGAGAATGGAATTGAATGACCCCGCGTGGAATGGAATGGAATGGAATGGAATGGAATCGAATCAACTCGTGAAGAATGGAATGGAATGGAATGGAGTGGAATGGAATGGGGTGGAATAGAATGGAATTTAATCAACACGAGTGGAATAGAATGGAATTGAATGGAAAGGAATTGAATGGAGTGGAATAGAATGGAATGAAATTGAATGGAATGCAATGGAAGTGAATGGAATAGAATGGAATTGAATCAATCCCTGGGGAGTGGAATTGAATGCAGTGGATTGCAATGGAATGGAATGGATCAGAATGGAATAGAATAGAATTGAATCAACCAGAGTGGAATGGATTGGAATAGAATGGAAGGGAATGTAATGGAATGGAATTTAATGCAATGGAATAGAATGGAATTCAAACAACACGAGTGGTATGGTTGGAATGGAAAGGAAAGGAATGGAATGGAGTGGAATGGAATGCAATGAAATGGAAAGGAATGGAATGGAATGGAATCCACACGAATGGAATGGAATTTAATGGAATGGAATGGAATGGAATGGAATTGAAAGGAATAGAATCGAATTGTATCAACCCGAGTGGAATGGAATGGAATGGGATAGAATGGAATTGAATCAACCCGAGTGGAATGGAATGGAATGGAATGGAGTAGAATGGAATTGAATCAAGGCGAGTGGAATGCCATGGAATGGAATGGAATGGAATAGAATGGTACTGAATCTACCCGAGTGGAATGGAATGGAATTGAATAGAATGGAAATGAATCAACACGAGTGGAATGGAATGGAATAGAAAGGAATGGAATGGAATGGAATGGAATATTATGGAATTGAAACAACACGTAAGGAATGGAATGGAATAGAATGTAAATGAATCAACTCCAGTGGAATGGAATGGAATAGAATGGAATGGAATGCAATATTATGGAATTGAAACAACACGTAAGGAATGGAATGGAATGGAATGGAATGGAATGGAATGGAATCGAATGGAGTGGAATGGAGTGGAATAGAATGGAATTGAATCAACACGAGTTGAACGGAATGGAATGGATTGGAACTGAATGGAATGGAATGGAAAGGAATGAAACAGAATGGAATTGAATCTACCGGAGTGGAATGGAATGGAATGGATTGGAATGGAATGGAATGGAATGGAATGCAATGGAATAGAATGGAATTGAATCAACCCGAGGGGAATTGAATGGAATGGAATGGAATGGATTGGAATGGAATGGATTGGAATGGA
>JAGZRY010000405.1 GCA_018381425.1 Haemophilus parainfluenzae | reverse complement strand
CTCTGCGATTTTTCCTTGTTCTTCAGCAAAGTTAGCAAGTGCATCTGCAATGGCCTTGTCTTCTACTGAGAGGAGACGGAGGGCAAAGAGGGCAGCGTTAGTCGCACCAGCTTCACCGATAGCCATGGTTGCGACAGGTACACCACCCGGCATCTGAACGATAGAATAGAGCGAATCTACACCGCTAAGAGCACGTGATTTGACTGGCACTCCGATGACTGGAAGGGTTGTTTTAGCAGCAACCATACCTGGCAAGTGAGCAGCGCCACCAGCACCAGCGATGATGACCTTGATGCCACGGCTACGTGCTTCTTCGGCATGTTTGAACATGAGGTCCGGCGTCCGGTGTGCGGAAACAACTTTCTTTTCGTAAGCGACGCCGAAGTTGTCGAGGACTTCAGCGGCTTTTTGCATGGTTGCCCAGTCGGATTTTGAGCCCATGATGATGGAAATTACTGGTTTAGTCATAATTTTTCCTTTTCTTTTTTGATAATGGTCTTAGGTGGTGGGGACGGAAGCAAACCTTCGGTTTCATTCCTAAACTTTGAGCCTAAGGTCTCAAAATTTCCCCCGACCAGAACAGATGCTGTTCTGGTCTTTTCACCACGGCGACCATTATCGGATTGGCGACTTCGTCGCCTAAAATAGCATTGATATTCGAAAACTCAAAGAAAATCATAGAGTGACAAGGCAAAGCGACGAAGATAGAACTAAAGTTCATCAAGGAGCTTTAACACAGTCAATCGAAGGTTTTCAAAGAGTTTTATTTATTCGCCTTGCTACCGATATCCGTACGGTAGAAGAGGCCTTCTGTGTTTTGTTTGTTGAGTTCGTTGTAGATGATGTTTTGGCCGTCTTTGACGGTGTCTGCTGTTGTGACCAACATGTAAACACGTCCTCCGTTTGAGAGGAGGTCTTGGCCATTTTCAGCGAATTTGGCACCGGCATAGTAAGTGATGATGTCACCCTCTGTCTTGGCCGGCAACTTAACACCTTTTTCATAATCCAATGGGTAGCCGTTTGAGGCTACAACCACACCCAGTGTCACACCCTTATCCGTCCAAGTGATAGTTGGCTCTTTACCATCCAAAATGTCAGTGATATTTTGCGCAAAATCAGAAGTCAAACGAGGCAAAATGATTTGCGTTTCAGGATCGCCAAAACGTGAGTTGAACTCGATGACTTTAGGGCCGTCAGCTGTCAAGATAAGACCAGCGTAAAGGACACCAGTGTAAGGACGACCTTCTTTAATCATACCTTCAAGGACTGGCTTGACAATGGTGTCAACCGCTGTGTCAACCACGCTCTGTGACAAGTGAGGAACCGGCGCATAGGCACCCATCCCACCAGTGTTAGGGCCCTTGTCCCCATCATAAGCACGTTTGTGGTCCTGAGCCGTTGGCATAATGTAGAATTTATCTCCATTGACAAAGGCAAAGAGAGAAAACTCTTCCCCGTCAAGAAATTCCTCGATGACCACTCGCGCACCTGAATCACCGAATTTATTGTCCAAAAGCATCTCGTGAGCAGCTTCGACGGCTTGATCAACCGTTTCAGCAACGACGACACCTTTACCTAGGGCCAATCCGTCTGCCTTGACGACGATTGGAGCACCTTTTCCCTCGATGTAGGCCTTGGCTTCCTCGAAATCTGAAAATGTGCCATAGGCTGCTGTCGGAACGTCGTATTTGACCATGATTTCCTTAGCGAAATCCTTAG
>JAGZRY010000404.1 GCA_018381425.1 Haemophilus parainfluenzae | reverse complement strand
TTTTAACAGGTTGTGCAACCAAAGCTGATGGTGAACGCAATGATAAATTAGAAGGTTTTAACCGTACGATGTTTGATTTTAACTATAAAGTCATGGATCGCTATGTGTTGGAACCAGCAGCAAAAGGCTGGCGTGATTACGTGCCGACACCGGTCACAAAGGGTTTGTCCAATGTGGCAAATAACTTGGATGAGCCGGTGAGCTTTGTTAACCGTTTATTAGAAGGTGAGCCGAAAAAAGCCTTTGTTCACTTCAACCGCTTTTGGATTAACTCAACCTTTGGTATTGGTGGTTTATTTGACTTTGCAAGTGCAAGTAAAGAATTACAGGTTTATGATCAACGTAGCTTTGGGGAAACATTGGGCACCTATGGTGTAGATGCGGGAACCTATATTGTATTGCCAATTTATAATGCGACGACACCTCGTCAATTAACGGGGGCAGTAGTTGATGCAGCTTATACCTATCCGTTCTGGAATTGGGTAGGTGGTCCGTGGTCACTTGTAAAATATGGTGTGCAAGCGGTAGATAAACGCTCGAAAACATTGGACCAAACCGAGTTGCTAAATCAAGCACAAGATCCTTATGTAACCTTCCGCGAAGCTTATTATCAGAATTTAGAATTTAAAGTAAATGATGGTAAAGTAAAAGAAAGCTCACAGAAAGAATTGTCTGATGATGTCTTAAAAGAGATTGATTAAGAATACTCGTATAAGCGATAAAGTCACTTATATGTTAGGATAGCAAGCGTGTTTATACGTCAAGATTAAAGGAGAATATCATGACTAAAATCATTCACACAGAAAAAGCCCCAGCAGCAATCGGTCCTTATGTTCAAGCGGTAGATTTAGGTAATTTAGTTTTAACATCAGGTCAGATCCCTGTTAATCCAGCAACGGGTGAAGTACCAAAAGATATTGTGGCACAAGCGCGTCAATCTTTAGAGAATGTGAAAGCGATTATTGAACAAGCAGGTTTGACTGTGGGTGATATTGTGAAAACCACTGTGTTTGTGAAAGATCTTAATGATTTTGCCGCAGTAAATGCAGAGTATGAGAAATTCTTTAAAGAAAATAATCACCCGAATTTCCCAGCTCGTTCTTGCGTAGAAGTTGCTCGCTTACCAAAAGATGTGGGCTTAGAAATCGAAGCTATTGCTGTAAGAAAATGATAGGAAAGTGCGGTTAAAATCTGCAGATTTTTTCTACAATATGCTTTACAAGAGCAAGATTAATCACTATAATCTCGCTCCTAAATTACGCTTAGCGTAAAATTTCTGGTTGGTGCTTGACCTATTCAAGCCCCGTCCAAGACCGTAGGGAATGGTTAGCAATAATCGTCTTAATAATCCTACGTAGATGGTGAACAGAATAAGAATATTTCTTGCTTCTGGGCACCGAAGTCGTCCTAGTCTGAAAGATAACTCTTTCGATGAGGTAAATTAATTCCGAGAAATCGGAGTGTATTCAGGAGCTAAAAGCCAATGGCATTAAATCTTCAAGACAAACAAGCAATTGTTGCTGAAGTAAATGAAGCAGCCAAAGGTGCACTTTCAGCAGTAATCGCGGACTCTCGCGGTGTAACTGTTGATAAAATGACTGAATTACGTAAAGCAGCTCGTGAAGCTGGTGTAACAATGCGCGTTGTTCGTAATACTTTATTACGTCGTGCGGTTGAAGGCACTGATTTCGAATGCTTACAAGATACGTTTGTAGGTCCAACACTTATCGC
>JAGZRY010000403.1 GCA_018381425.1 Haemophilus parainfluenzae | reverse complement strand
AAAACCTTAAGAAAAATGACCGCACTTGATAAAACAAAACCCCGCAGGACGGGGTTTAGCTATCAAAATCCATTAGGTGAAGAAAGTATAGCAAGGGGAAACAAAATAGCAACTTTCTCACTGCTACTGAATTATTTTAGGAATGTTACACCTTGTACAATTCGTTTAGCTGCAGCAATTGGAAGCTGTCCGATAAAGGTAATTTCTTTATCACCTATGACTTCACTGTAAATCGTGTAAGCCCCTTGTTTCCACGTGTTTTCTTTTGCAGCGGTGCTATCAGCTTTATTGATATAAAGTGTAAAAGTGAAAAGACCATCACTAAATAACGCATTTTCAATCACTTCACCATCTATCACATCTTGATTCTGGCGAATTAAATCAAACCCTTGTGGTAACCAATCAGTTTTCCAATTGATTGAAAGCGATGATTCTTGCTTTCCTTCATTTAAAAGTGGCGGCACTGATACCTTATTAAGGTAATCGGTTAAACCACGCAGACGATCATCGATATATAACGTCACCACACGGAACTGATCAAGTAACTTGCCTTCTCGATCAAGCATATCGCCACGCAATAACAAACCATTTTCTTCATCTAAGAAAACGAGATATTGATAGCGAAAATCGTCTTTTGGCACAATACGAATGGTATCAACAAATCGACCTGCAATTCGGTCTTTTCCAAGCTTAATAAAATCATAATTCTGACTCAGCTTGCTAAAATCAGTACGAATGACCGCAGGAAGTGCATCCACAATCTCACCACTGTTAATCGTGAAAGCACGTGAACCCGGCTGGAAATAGCTGACTAAATTACCGCGCTGGATGATTTCTTGCTGTTCACCATCTAATGTCACCAACTGCGCATACACTTTTTGCCCTTGCTTAATATGGCGATAGCGGAACGAGTCCATATTCGTTGGTGTCGTTTGCACAAAAGCAATCTCATAATTTAAATCTCGCATGGCTTGCGACATTTTATTTAATGACTGGATTGGCTCTTCTGCAAATGCCGTGAAAGGCAACAAGAATAAGCCTAAAAGTGCGGTTAATTTGAGAAACGTTTTTTTCATAAATAAATCAATTGATCCATAAAAAAATTCACCACGCCTAAGGTGGTGAATTATCGATTAATTGCTGTAATTATTTCGCTTGGTTGCTACCCACATTTAAGCTGTCTGCATGCATACGACGCTGTAATTCATAGTTTTGTAACATCGTACCAATACGGCGATTTTTTTGTTCAACCTGTTCCGAAGTGGCTACATCTTTGGTCGGAGCGTTGTAACTTACTTCTTGAACAGAATTGTTAAATGGTAAGGTTTGTAAAACTGGGTTTTCAGGTGTAACCGATGTGCTTTTTGCATTGAATGATTGTACACCTACTACTGCCACTAAACACACACCTGCAGCCACCGCAATTTGTGTCATTGGTGCAAAGAATGCTTTTAATTTTTGCACGAATGGTAAGCTGTCTGCTTCTTCTGGTGTTGGTTGAGAAACAGTAATCTCAACGTGTTTTACTTCTTCTAATTCAATTAAATCAGCCATTTTCGCGGTAAAATTAGCACCTAATAATACTGGTGACTCTTTACGCATAACTGCTCTTACTGTGTGATACACCGCCCAAGACTCTTGTGAATCTTTATCCTGACAAAGTTGTTCCGTCAACTCGGCACTGACTTCTTCTCCATCCATATAGGCTGAAAGTAACTCTTTTTGCATTTTATAA
>JAGZRY010000402.1 GCA_018381425.1 Haemophilus parainfluenzae | reverse complement strand
GGATGGAATGGAATGGAGTGGAGGGGAGTGGAGTGGAATAAAATGGAATGGAATGGAATGGAATGGAATGGAACGGTGAAATGAAATGTGAACTAAAATTCTGTTACTGCACGCCAGCCTGGGTGACAGAGTGAGATCCTGTCAAAAGAAAGGAATGGAATGGAATGGAATGGAGTACAATGGAATGGAATGGAATGGAATAGAGTGGAGTGGAATGTAATGGAGTGGAGTGTAGTGGATTGGGGTGGAGTGGATAGGAGTGGAATGGAGTGGAATGGAGTGAAATGGAGTGGAGTTGACTGGAGTGGAGTGGAATGGAATGGAGTGGAATGGAAAGGAACGGAAAGAACTGGAACGGAACGGAATGAAACGGAGTGAGTGGAGTGGAATGGAGTTGAGTGGAGATGATCGGAGTGTAGTTGCATGGAATGGAATGGAATGGAATGGAGTGGAGTGGAGTAGAGTGGAGTTTAGTTGATTGTAGTGGAATGGAGTGGAGTGAAGTGGAGAAGACTGCAGTGGAGTTGAGTGGCATGGAATGAAATTGAGTGGAATGGAGTGGAGAGGAATGGAATGGAATGGATCGGAATGCAATGGAATGGAATGGATCAGAACGGAATGGAGTAGAGTGGAGTGGAGTGGAGTGGAATGGAAAGACATGGAATGGAATGGAATGCAATGGAATGGAAAGGGGAAATGAAATGTGAGCTAAGATTGTGCCACTGCACTCCTGTCTGGGTGACAGAGGAAGATCCAGTCGAAATAATGGAATGGAAAGGAACGAAGTAGAATGGAATGGAATGGAGTGGACTGGAATGGAATGTAGTGGATTGGAGTAGAGTGGAGTGGAATGGAGTGGAGAGGAGTGGAGTGGAATGCAGTGGAGTGGAATGGAAAGGAATGGAGTGGAAATGAATGAAATGGAGTGGAATGGATTGGAGTGGAGTGGAATGGACTGCAGTGGAATGAAGTGTTGTGGAATGGAGTGGAATGGAGTGGAATGGACGGGAATGGAATTGAATGGAATGGAATGAAGTGCATTGGAATGTAATGGAGTGGAGTGCAGTGGGTTGGAGTGGATTGGAGTGGAATGGAGTGCAGTGGAAAGGAGGGTAGTGGAAAGGATTAGAGTGGAATGGAACAGAATGGAACAAAATGGAACGGAATGGAATGGAGCGGAGTGGAGTGGAGTTGAGTGGAGTGGATCAGAATGCATTGGAATGGAATGGAATGAAATGGAATGGAGTGGAGTGTAGAGTCGTGTAGTGGAGAGGAGTGGAGTGGAATGGAGTGGAGTGAAGTGGAGTGGAATGCAATGGAATGGAATAGAATGAAATGGAATGGAATGGTGAAATTAAATGTGAGCTAAGATTGTGCCACTGCACTCCAGTATGTGTGACAAAGTGAGATCCAGTCGAAATAAAGGAATGGAACGAAATGGAGTATAATGGAATGGAATGGAGTGGAGTGGAATGGAATGGAGTGGAATCAAATGGAGTGGAGTGGAATGGAGTGGAGTGGAATAGAGTGGAATGGAGTGGAATGGAGTGAAATGGAATGCAGTGGAGTGGAAGGAATGGAGTGGAATGGAGTGGAGTAGAGTCGAATGGAGTGGAGTGCTCTGAGTGTAATGGAGTGGAGTGGAATGGAATGGAGTGGAATGGAATGGAATGGTATGGACTGGAATGAAATGGAATGGAGTGGAATACAATCGAGTGGAGTGGAGTGGATTGGAGTGGAATGGAGTGGAGT
>JAGZRY010000401.1 GCA_018381425.1 Haemophilus parainfluenzae | reverse complement strand
AAATTACTTTGCAACGGTGAAAGCGAAACCTTTGGCTGAGTTAGATCGTTTACGTTATTTGCTTTTACTTTGGCCGAGCAATCTTGATATGTCGAAAGTGAAATCCATGTCACCAGAAGAAGTGCGTCGCCTTGTACAGCAACGTTTAGAAAGTCAAGCTAATGAAGCAACTCATTCAGTGAGTAAAACCAAAATTACAGATGATCAAGAGGATGGAGTACAGCCGCATACAGGAAAAGAAATTGTGGATCCTGACATTCCGACCACAATGCCTCAACAAGAGGAACCCATTTCTCCAGATCAGCAACAACATAGGGAAGAAGACTAATGCAAGGGCGTTTTATTTTTCAATGGGCGACCATTTTATGCTTCTTTGTTGTGGCATTAGTGATGGAGTTAGCCCCATGGCCAGCAGGCTTTCAAGCCTTTAAACCGTCTTGGTTGGTTTTAGTTTTGCTTTATTGGACGCTTGCTTTACCTGATAGAGTAAGCATTGGTTGGGCGTTTTTACTCGGGGTTTTATGGGATATTGTGCTAGGCTCTATTCTTGGGGTTCATGCACTAGTGCTTTCTGTTGCCTTCTATTTTGTTTCCAAATATTACCTAATTTTGCGCAACCTTTCTCTTTGGTTCCAAAGTTTATTGGTACTTCTTTTCGTTTTTGCGATTCGAGTAGCTATTTTCTTGGTTGAATTCTCTTTGCATGGGGCATTTTTCAACTGGCAGGAAATCTTTGGTGCCATTGCATCAGGTGTGTTATGGCCATGGGTTTTCTTATTGATGCGTACTGCACGTCGAAGAGTCGGATTGCATTAATCGTAAAAAAAGCTGATGAAGGAGTTCATCAGCTTTTTTTTAGTTTTTACGACGATAGTTTGTTTTTCTTGCTGTAGTATTTCGCATTTGAGGTACAGGATTGCGTTTTAAACGATAAGGTTTTGGAATATCACTAATCAATGAATTCGGGTCATATTGGCTGACCGGAATAGAATGACTAATGTATTCTTCAATTGCCGGTAAATTCATCGCATATTCTTCACAAGCAAAGCTGATAGACACCCCACTTTCACCTGCTCGACCAGTACGGCCAATACGGTGAACGTAATCTTCTCGGTCATCGGGTAGATCAAAGTTAAAAACATGGGTCACGTCTGAAATATGCAATCCACGCGCAGCAACATCAGTTGCAACGAGAATATCGAGCTCACCATCGGTAAATTGTTTGAGCAATGAAAGGCGTTTTTTCTGTGCTACATCCCCTGTGAGTAATCCCACACGATGCCCATCCGCCGCTAAATAGCCCCAAATTTCTTCACATTTATGTTTAGTATTTGCAAAGACAATACAGCGCTCCGGCCATTCCTCTTCCATTAAGGTGAGTAAGAGAGAAATTTTGTCTTCATTTGACGGATAGAAGAGTTCCTCTTTAATTCGATGTCCCGTTTTTTGTTCCGGTTCAATTTCGATATATTCCGGGGAATTCATATCTTCAAAGGCAAGTTCGCGCACTTTGTAAGAGAGCGTAGCAGAAAAGAGCATGGTGAGTCGTTCTTGCGGAGAAGGACACTTGCGTAATAAATAACGAATATCACGAATGAATCCTAAATCAAACATGCGATCCGCTTCATCTAGTACCACAACTTGAATGTCATCTAAACGAATAATACCTTGTTTAACATAATCAATCACTCGGCCAGT
This sequence comes from Haemophilus parainfluenzae, assembly GCA_018381425.1. Classification (GTDB taxonomy): domain Bacteria; phylum Pseudomonadota; class Gammaproteobacteria; order Enterobacterales; family Pasteurellaceae; genus Haemophilus_D; species Haemophilus_D parainfluenzae_O. Next base: position 60 of record JAGZRY010000401.1, on the reverse strand, counting down.
AGTGCCAATTAAAATATCTACACCGGCTTCGATAGCTTTGAGCTGTTTATCATAGCCATC
>JAGZRY010000400.1 GCA_018381425.1 Haemophilus parainfluenzae | reverse complement strand
ATTCGAACTTGCGACCTTTGGCTCCGGAGGCCAACGCTCTATCCAACTGAGCTACGAACGCGTTACTGCGTCGTTGCAGGGGCGTATATTAATGATTTCCAAATATCTTGTCTAGCACTTTTTTGAAAAAAAATATCAAAAGATAAATTTTTGTTCAATTTGTATAGAATTTATTATGAATTCGTTTATTTTTAATGCTAAAACGTAAAAAAGGATAGCAAATTGCTATCCCTCTTTATTTAATCTATTGCTTATTACGACGTGCGCGACGTTTCATTCTTCGTACCCATCGGGTGATTTTCCATGCTTTTGTAATTGAATAAGCATAAAGGAAGAATAATACAATAAACGCAATAAACATTGCCCATTCATTAATATAGAAGACTTCGCCTAAAATCCCGATTGTGGCACAAATGGCCGCAAAGAAAGTAATTAATAAAAAGGCTTGGCGAGAGGTTAATCCAGCACGAACCATTAAGTGGTGTACGTGTAAGCGATCCGGACGGAATGGACTTTTTCCTTTGCGTAAACGGCGATAAATGATGGCCACCATATCAATTAAAGGAACAGCAATAATCCAAAGTGCGGTCACTGGATTCATCGGATGTCCTTTTCCTTGCGTACTTAAAAGTAAAATCCAAATAATAGTAAAGCCGATTAAAGTACTTCCTGCATCCCCCATGAATACTTTATATTTTGGCCCAAACGGAATCCCCAAGTTTAATAATAAGTAAGGCAGAATCGCGACAATTAAACCAAAACTCCAATATGCCATATCCATTTGTCCATCACGGAACATCAAGATACCGATGGCAGCAAATGAAACAATAGACAACCCTCCTAGCAATCCATCAATACCATCAATCATATTAAAGGCATTAATAATCGCGATTGTGGCAAATACGGTAATAATCAATCCGATAGAACCAAGCGTTAATTGGAATGGCCCTAGAATTTGGCCTAAATGATCTAAATAAACATTCCCCAAATCGATCATTAAAATCGCAAGTACCGCTTGAATCCCTGCACGCAAGAAAGGGCTAATATCAAAGCGATCATCTAAGATACCAATTGCCAGTAGAATAAAGATACTGAATATATAAAGATAAGGTAAACGAAGTTGATCCCACTCCATTAAATAATAGCAAAGGTTTCCCATAAAAAGAGAAACACCACCAATCAGTGGAATCGCACCTTGGTGACGCTTACGATAATTTGGTTTATCCACCAAACCAATTTTATTCGCAATTGGTCGCATCACAATCAAGGTTAAAAATGCCCCTAAGAAAGTTACAATAAGACTTAGCATAGTTTGTATCCTAAAAATTTTTTGCAAAGGATAACATAAAGAAAAATCAGCACACAAAGATTTTTCTCAAATTCAGTTTTTTAGTACAATATGCCCACTTTTAATATAAGGATTAAAAATCATGACAAAATCAACCTCACTTTTCTCTCGTGCACAAGAAGTTATCCCTGGTGGTGTAAACTCCCCTGTTCGTGCTTTTAAAGGCGTAGGTGGCACACCTGTATTTATTCAAAAAGCCAAAGGCGCTTACATTTACGATACCGAAGGCAAACAATATATCGATTATGTGGGTTCTTGGGGGCCTATGATTTTAGGTCACAACCACCCTGCAATTTTAGATGCAGTATTAAAAGCAGCAGAAAATGGTTTAAGCTTTGGCGCACCAACCCCCTCTGAAATTGATTTAGCGGAATTAGTCTGTGAAATTGTGCCATCTATTGAAATGGTTCGTATGGTGAGTTC
>JAGZRY010000399.1 GCA_018381425.1 Haemophilus parainfluenzae | reverse complement strand
GAATGCAATGGAATGGAATGGAAGAGAATTGAATTGAATCAACCTGAGTGGAATGGAAGGGAGTGGAATGGAATGGAATGGAATGGAATGGAATAGATTGGAATTGAATCAACACGAGTGGAATGCAATGGAATGGAATGGAATGGAAATAATGGAATTGAATCAACACGAGTGGAATGGAATGGCATGGAATGGAATGGAATGACATGGAATGGAATGGAATGGAATGGAATGGAATGGAATAGAATGGAATTCAATCAAACCGAGTGGAAAGGAATGGAATGGAATGGCATCCTAAGGAAAGGAATGGAATGCATTCGAATGGAATGGAATCAACAAGAATGGAATAGAATGACATGGAATGGAATGGAATGGAATGGAATGGAATGGAATGGAAAGGAAAGGAATAGAATGGAAAGGAATGGAATAGAGTGGAATGGAAAGGAATGGAATAGAATGGATTTGAATCAACCCTGAGTGTAATGGAATGTAATGTTACGGAGTTGAATGAAATGGAATGGTATACAATGGAATTGAATCAACCCGAGTGGAAAGGAATGGAATGGAATGGAATAGAATGGAATGGAATGGATTGGAATGGAACAGAATAGAATGGAATTGAATCAACCCGAGTGGAATGGAATGGAATGGAATGGAACGGAATTGAATCAACTCGTGAAGAATGGAATGGAATGGAATGGAGTGGAATGGAATGGGGTGGAATAGAATGGAATTTAATCAACACGAGTCGAAGTGAATAGAATTGAATGGAAAGGAAATGAACGGACTGGAATAGAATGGAATGCAATTGAGTGGAATGCAATGGAAGTGAATGGAATAGAATGGAATTGAATCAACTCCTGGGGAGTGGAATTGAATGCAGTGGAATGCAATGGAATGGAGTGGATCGGAATGGAATAGAATAGAATTGAATCAAGCCGTGTGGAATGGAGTGGAATGGAATTGAAGGGAATGGAATGGAATGGAATTTAATGCAATGGAATAGAATGGAATTCAAACAACCCGAGTGGTATGGTTGGAATGGAAAGGAAAGGAATGGAATGGAGTGGAATGGAATGGAATAGAATGGAAAGGAATGGAATGGAATGGAATCCACACGAATGGAATGGAATTTAATGGAATGGAATGGAATTGAAAGGAATAGAATCGAATTGTATCAGCAAGAGTGGAATGGAATGGAATGGAATGGAATTGAATCAACCCGAGTGGAATGGAATGGAATGGAATGATATGGAAGGGAATGGAATGGAATGGAATGGAATAGAATGGAATTGAATCAACTCAAGTGGAATGGAATGGAATGGATTGGAATGGAATGCAATGGAATGGAATGGAATGGAATGGAATGGAATGAAATGAAATGAAATAGAACGGAATGGAATCATCCAGAGTGGAACGGAATGGAATGGATTGGAATGGAATGGAATAGAATGGAATTGAATGGAACACAATGGAATTGAATCAACCCGTGTGAAATGGAATGGAATGGCATGGAATGGAATGGCATGGAATGGAATGGAATGGTGTGGAATGGAACGGAGTAGAATGGAATTGATTTAACCCGAGTGGAATGGAACGGAATGGTATGGAATGCAGTGGAATGGAATGGAATGGAATAGAATGGAATTGAATCAACACAAGTGGAATGGAATGGAATGGAATGGAATGGAACAGAATGGAATTGAAACAACTGGAGTGGAATGGATTGGAATGGAATGGAATGAATTCAACACGAATGGAATGGAATAGAATGGA
>JAGZRY010000398.1 GCA_018381425.1 Haemophilus parainfluenzae | reverse complement strand
GCATCAACATCATAAACAGGCAAACGGGTTAAAAACGCAATGCCTTCATCATATTTATCGTAGCCAATATGCGAATTGCTCCAAAAAAGCGAATATTTTTGTGCAACGCGTTGATTGATTTTATTCAACAGAATGACACCATAGTTATCTTGCTTTAATGTCGGCGAAATAGCAGGAGCCGACATCAATTGATTAACCTCTTGTAAGGCAATGATGTCATAACCCTTTTCTACAATAGTCTCAGCAAGAATCTCTATTTTTTCCGCTTGGTTAGCTTCTAACCAAGCGTGTACATTCAGGGTAAGTAGTTTCATTGTTTCCCCTTAGCCCTCACAATGCCAAATGTCTGCATTATATTGAGCGATAGTGCGGTCTGATGAGAAGAAGCCCGCTTTTGCGATATTGTGAACTACTTTCTCATTCCAACTATCTTGATCTTCATAATCAGCTAAGATTTGTTCTTTCGCTTCGACATAAGCATTAAAGTCAATTAATGTCATAAACCAGTCTTTATTCAATAATTCGTTATAAAGACGTTCTAAACGTGTTTTATTCCCTAATTTCACCACGGCAGGATTCAGAATAAAATCGACCGCTCTTTTAATCTCTTTGTCGTTTTCGTAATATTCTTTTGAAACATAACCTGCTGTTTCATAAAGTTTAATAATGCTTTCTGAGTCTTTACCGAATGTATAGATATTTTCAGCACCAGCTAATTCTGCAATTTCAACATTAGCCCCATCCATTGTGCCTAACGTTAATGCGCCATTGAGCATAAATTTCATATTCCCTGTACCAGAAGCTTCTTTAGAGGCAAGTGAAATTTGTTCTGAAATATCGGTTGCTGGAATGAGTTTTTCCGCCACGCTCACATTATAGTTTTCCACCAAATGTACGTTTAAATACTTGTTCACTTTAGGATCATTATTGATTAACTCAGATAAGCAAAGAATTAAGTGAATAATATCCTGCGCAATCACATAAGCGGGTGCCGCTTTTCCGCCGAAAATCACCGTAATTTTACGTTTTGGTAATTTACCTGCTTTAATTTCTAAGTATTTATGAATCACATAAAGCGCATTCATTTGTTGGCGTTTATATTCATGGAAACGCTTAATTTGCGTATCAATGATTGAATTCTCATCTAAATCAATACCTTTATTTTCTTTAAGGTACGCTTTTAATGCTAATTTGTTTTCAAACTTAATTTTCGCTAATTGTTGATGAACCTTTTTATCATCTTTAAAGGCTAACAATTTTTCTAATTTCGTTGCATCATGCAAATACTCATCGCCAATCAATTCTTTAATATAAGCCGCTAATGGTTGGTTAGAAAACTCTAACCAACGGCGGAAGGTAATGCCATTTGTCTTATTATTGAATTTTTCAGGATATAACGCATAGAACGCTTTAAGCTCTGAATTTTTCAAAATCTCCGTATGTAATGCTGCCACACCATTCACAGAATTTGAAAAGTGGATGTCCATGTGCGCCATATGCACACGTTTTTGTTTATCAATAATTTGTACGGCAGGATCTTTATACTCGGCACGCACTAATTTATCTAATTTTTTAATGATCACCACTAAATGAGGCACCACTTCATCTAAATAAGCGAGTGGCCATTTTTCTAATGCTTCAGCCAAAATTGTATGGTTGGTATAGCCTACCATATTACGTACAATTTCAACGGCTTCAGCAAACTTAATCTGATGTTTTTCTGTTAATAAGCGAATTAATTCAGGAATCACCATTGAAGGGTGAGTATCATTGATCTGTA
>JAGZRY010000397.1 GCA_018381425.1 Haemophilus parainfluenzae | reverse complement strand
CCATCGGGCCGTCATCGACAGGCTGACAAGAAGCAATAAGACCAAATTTGATTTTATCTAAGACTTCATTATGTGATAATTTCGACATATAAACTCCTACATTAGACAGTAACACTTGGTTTCCATTTTGGCTTTCTGGTCATTATAGTAAAACGCAGTAAAACTTGCACCATAAAAAAATATTTTTTGAAGTACAATTTCAAAATTTGTGATCGGCTTCTCAATTTTGAGATAAAGTTATCACATTTATACAAAATATTTTTTTTTACTTTAGAATATGAAGTAATACTTCATTACTTATAAATAGGAGAAAAAAATGAATGTGTTAGGTTATGCGCAAAAAATTGGGCAAGCCTTAATGGTACCTGTTGCTGTCTTACCAGCAGCGGCTGTACTGATGGGTATTGGTTATTGGCTTGATCCAGATGGCTGGGGAGCTAACAGCCAACTTGCTGCATTTTTAATTAAATCAGGCGGTGCTATCATTGATAACATGGGCCTGCTTTTTGCCGTTGGCGTTGCTTTCGGTTTATCTAAGGACAAACATGGTTCTGCTGCACTTTCAGGTTTAGTTGGCTACTATGTGGTAACCACTCTACTTTCACCTGGCAGCGTTGCTCAGCTACAACATATCGATGTAAGTGAAGTACCCGCCGCTTTCGGGAAAATCAATAACCAATTTATTGGGATTTTGATCGGGGTGATTTCAGCTGAACTTTATAACCGCTTCTATCAAGTGGAATTGCCAAAAGCACTTTCCTTCTTTAGCGGAAAACGTCTTGTGCCAATCGTCGTTTCTTTTGTCATGATGTTCATCAGCTTCGTATTGCTTTACATCTGGCCATATATTTTCGGCGGTTTAGTGTCATTCGGTGAAAGCATTAAAGACTTAGGCGCGGTTGGTGCAGGTCTTTATGGTTTCTTCAACCGTTTACTCATTCCTGTTGGCTTACACCATGCATTGAACTCTGTATTCTGGTTTGACGTAGCTGGCATCAATGACATTCCAAACTTCTTAGGTGGTGCGAAATCACTTGCTGAAGGTACTGCAACGGTTGGTGTCACTGGTATGTATCAAGCTGGTTTCTTCCCTGTCATGATGTTCGGTTTACCAGGTGCCGCATTAGCGATTTATCTCAGCGCTAAACCAAGCCAAAGAACGAAAGTGGCATCAATTATGCTTGCGGGTGCGTTTGCCTCATTCTTCACTGGTATCACCGAGCCATTAGAATTCTCTTTCATGTTTGTTGCACCGGTGCTTTACTTCATCCACGCGGTATTAACTGGTATTTCTGTCTTTATCGCGGCAACAATGCATTGGATCGCAGGCTTCGGTTTCAGTGCGGGTCTCGTGGATATAGTGCTTTCATCACGCAACCCATTAGCCGTTGAATGGTATATGCTCATCGTACAAGGCTTAGTATTCTTCGTGATTTACTATGTAGTATTCCGCTTTGCAATTAAAGCGTTCAACTTAAAAACATTAGGTCGTACAGAAGAAGCAGAGGAAACCACTGCAGCACAACCAGCAGCGAGCCAATCTCGTGAAGAAAGAGCGGTCAAATTTATTGATGCTTTAGGTGGTGTTGATAACTTCAAAAATATTGATGCTTGTATCACTCGCTTACGTTTAAGCTTAGTAGACCAACACAAAATTAATGAAGAACAGCTTAAGTCTCTTGGCGCAAAAGGTATCGTGAAAATCGGTAACGATGGCTTACAAGTGGTTCTCGGCCCTGAAGCTGAACTTGTGGCAGAAGCCATGAAACAAAAAGTGAAATAA
>JAGZRY010000396.1 GCA_018381425.1 Haemophilus parainfluenzae | reverse complement strand
AATATCTAACAACTCGCCCACTTTCTTATTCAATGCCTGTGGAACAATGCCGTGCTCTTCATTGTATTTCATTTGTTTTTCACGACGGCGATTCGTTTCGGTAATGGCTTTTTCCATAGATTTAGTAATGCTATCAGCATACAAAATCGCTTTACCATTCAAGTTTCGAGCAGCACGACCGATAGTTTGGATTAAAGATCGTTCAGAACGCAAGAAACCTTCTTTATCCGCATCTAAAATTGCCACAAGAGAGACTTCTGGAATATCCAAGCCCTCACGTAACAAGTTGATACCAACCAATACATCAAATTCGCCTAAACGTAAATCACGAATAATCTCTACACGCTCAACGGTATCAATATCTGAATGCAAATAACGCACACGAATTCCGTGTTCGTCTAAGTAATCCGTTAAATCTTCCGCCATTTTCTTCGTCAGTGTTGTCACTAAAACACGCTCATTTTTGTCCGCTCTTTGACGCGCTTCAGACAGCAAATCATCCACTTGAATGGACACTGGACGAATTTCAATTTGCGGATCGAGTAAGCCTGTTGGACGCACAACCTGATCGACAATTTCAGTACCCGATTTTTCCAATTCATAAGGACCAGGTGTCGCTGAAACGTAAATCGTCTGTGGCGCTAAACGTTCAAACTCTTCAAAACGCAATGGACGGTTATCTAATGCAGAAGGCAAACGGAAACCATATTCCACCAACGTTTCTTTACGTGAGCGGTCTCCACGATACATCCCACCAATTTGTGGTACTGTCACGTGTGATTCATCAATAATCAAAATCGCATCAGACGGCATATAATCAAATAATGTCGGAGGCGGTTCGCCTTCATTTCGGCCAGAAAGATAGCGTGAATAGTTTTCGATGCCTGAGCAATAACCGAGCTCGTTCATCATCTCAATATCAAACTGCGTGCGTTGGGTAATGCGCTGCTCTTCCAACAATTTATGCTCTTTGATGAAATACTCACGGCGTTGCACAAGTTCCGCTTTGATTTTTTCAATAGCATCTAAAATACGTTCTCTCGGTGTCACATAGTGCGTTTTCGGATATACCGTAAAACGAGGAACAGCGCCAAAACTTGTGCCCGTTAAAGGATCAAATAAACTTAAACGTTCAATTTCATCATCAAATAATTCAATTCGTATCGCACGATCGTCCGATTCCGCAGGGAAAATATCAATCACTTCGCCGCGCACACGGAATGTACCACGCTGAAAGGCTTGATCGTTTCTTGTGTATTGTAATTCCGCCAACTTCGCTAAAATCTGACGTTGATTGATAATTGCACCTTGCTGTAAATGCAACATCATTTGTAAATAGCTATCTGGGTCCCCCAAACCATAAATCGCTGAAACAGATGCGACTACGATAGTATCTCGACGCTCCAAAAATGACTTCGTAGCTGAAAGACGCATCTGTTCAATCTGATCATTAATAGAAGCATCTTTCTCAATAAAGGTATCACTACTCGGTACATAAGCTTCCGGCTGATAGTAATCATAGTATGAGACGAAATACTCCACCGCGTTTTCAGGAAAGAATGCTTTCATTTCTGCATAAAGCTGAGCAGCAAGGGTTTTATTTGGGGCAAGTAACATTGCTGGGCGATTTAACGTCGCGATAACATTTGCAATAGTAAAGGTTTTACCAGAGCCCGTTACCCCGAGAAGGGTTTGATGCGCCAAACCATCCTCTAAATTTTCGACTAATTTTTCGATTGCTTGGGGTTGATCACCGGACGGTTTAAAATCGGAATGAAGGATA
>JAGZRY010000020.1 GCA_018381425.1 Haemophilus parainfluenzae | reverse complement strand
TTGAGAACCACATAAATTACAAGGGATAATTGGGAATTCTTTGGCTACGGCATATTTTTCAATATCTTTTTCTTTACAATAAGCCAATGGACGAATCACTATTTGCTTGCCGTCATCTGAAATTAATTTCGGTGGCATCGATTTTAGTTTCCCACCATAGAACATATTCAGAAACAGGGTAGCCAGCATATCATCACGATGGTGTCCAAGTGCAATTTTTGTTGCGCCAAGTTCAGTTGCCGTACGATATAAAATACCACGGCGTAGACGAGAGCAGAGAGAGCAAGTTGTTTTGCCTTCTGGAATTTTCTCTTTCACGATGCCATAAGTATTTTCTTCAACAATTTTATAATCCACACCAATACTTTGCAGATATTCAGGTAAAATATGCTCCGGAAAACCTGGCTGTTTTTGGTCTAAATTAACTGCAACGATATCAAATTTAATCGGAGCGCTTTGTTGTAAATTCAACAAAATATCAAGAAGTGTATAGCTGTCTTTACCACCAGAAAGACAAACCATTACTTTATCGCCCTCTTCAATCATGCCAAAATCAGCAATTGCATTGCCTACATTACGGCGAAGACGTTTTTGCAATTTATTGAAATTATAAGTTTGTTTTTTATCTTGGTTTTGTTCTGTCATATTGATTTACTTTAGCTAATAAAAAAGCCCTGAATAACTTCAGAGCTTATAAATTCTGTGGTGCCTAGGGTCAGTTTCTTCCCATATTGATTTTAAAGAAGAAATTTTCATTTTGGCGTAATTTTGGCGTAGTTGCTCTAAAAAGGATTGATAAAAATATCCTTGTTTTGAGCATTATACCACATAAGTGAGAAGTGCCAATGGTGGGAAATTTGAAAGGTTATTTGATGCGTTTGGCGTTAATTCTACACCAGCGAATAACTTCACCAGCTACCCATCTTGGGTGTGCCTTTTCTTTTAATCTCACGCCTTTTGGAAAACTTGGTTGTTTTACGATAAAGTTCGCAGTGTGCTGATATGGACAGCCAACGAGAGCCGCCACATAATCAAGAGGGATTAAGTTCTGGCTTTTCTCGGTAAAAGCTGAAACAGCCATAATCTTAATTGCCTCTGACATTTCTTTTTGTGTTTTATCAGGTAATTCCATTGTTAAACTCCAATAAAAACCGCCCATAAGAGCGGTTATTTGTTATTCATCTTCTGGTGGTTGTGGTAGTGGTTGCCAGTGTGACACTTCAATTTCTATGTCTATCATTCCTAATTCGTCCAATTCCCAATAAGGGATTAATCCACCTTCCTCATCTACCTTTTCATCTAATAAATACCATCCAAAGCCGACAAACCAATACACACCATCCTCGGTATAATAAATTAAGTGTCTATTGTTCGAATTGCGTAATTCTTCACTTGTATCAAATGGTTCAGGCAACCGCTCCGAACACTTAATCCATCCATTGTTTTCGCTCATTATTTAATCTCCTCAAGTCCCAAATTTAAGGCTTTGTTATAGTAGTCAAACGCGTCTTTAAACAGTGCTTTGCTATTGATATATTCCCGCGGCGATATTGGCACGGTCGGAAATTTGTCCAAAAATCGCCAATGCTCAGCGAGCTCCACAGGAGTTTGGATAAATGCTTGTTTTTCCGCTTTTAATGCCAAAATATCAGCGGTTTTGACGACAATCTCCATTTCGGCTTTGATGCGTATCTTAAATTTATCTCGGATAACCATTTCGAATGCTTTTTCGATTTTTTTGTAGTCCGGCAATAATTGTTTTAACGGGCTGGTAACATCTCCCAAAAAAGCCTCTTGGGCGTCGTGCATCAAAACTGCAAAAGCGGTCATATCATCAACTTTCAAGTACGTTTTAGCTATTGCCCCGGCAAAAACACTGTGATCAAGCACGGAATAATGCACATCTAATTTGCCACCGAATCGTGGAATCATTGCTAAATGATGAATAATGTCATCAATATGAATGTCGCTATTTTGTGGGTTGGCAAAGTCGATTAAACGGTTGCCATGTGTGATAAATATGCTCATTTTTACTCCTTTTTTACCTTGATTTTTATATCATTTTCGCCATCTTGATGATGTCTAATCGTTACTTCGTAACCATCAACCCCAGTTTTTCCATCATCCTTCCACTTAATAACCGGTTCCGGATTAACATGCACAAAAACACCAAACTCTTCGATAGCTATTTGTTTCTTTTGTATAAATGCTTTGCGAATAGCAAACCAATGGATAAAATCAGGCAAGAAACGATTAAACTGTTCTTCAGTTAACTGCAAAAAGTCTTCAACTTTTCTAAACTCATAAATTTTCTCGTTCATACTTACCCCTAATATAAATCTTCTGAAAACAAAATATCAGCGTTAGGCGAGCCTGATAACCGTATAACTTGCCCTTGCTCTTTGGCAATTTCCATCGCCTCTATACGACCAACAAAACGCCCTTTATTTGTTAAAAACCCTTGGTCAAAATCTAATAAAGGGTACTTATACTGCTTTTCTAGGGCATTTATTTGTTTAAGCATAAATGGGTCATAATGGCGCACGCCATAGACCTCATGAATGATATAATCACCATTTTCCAAAGTGGCATCTCTTTTATCTACAAACACTTGGCAGACGGAGCATACAATACGCTCAGGAATATCAATGTATTCTCTTTTTTGGTTTAAAAGTTTAATAAATTCGTTGAATAATGCCTGTCTTTCTTCAGACGTTTGCTGTTTAATTAAATTAATAATATCCATCACTTACTCCATCATGCTCTTCATAAAATCAAGCCATTTTTGAACATCTTCTCTTGTGCGGAAAGATTGACCATTGCTAGCTATCTGCAGTGAAGATTCGCTGTACTTAGAATGATATAGGTTATAAGCCACTTTACCGTCCGAAATGTAAAAATAACCGTTAGATTCTTCTGGATAAAACGGCTTAGGTAAATCTTCAATGCTAATCTTTGGCTCTTCCCACATTCCGATAACATCAAATACACCATCACCGCCATCTGTATATGTTCTTCCATTTATATCCCAAACCATACAAGGCACTTCAAGCATGTTATCCGATTCGATAATAAAACCATGCAGTGGATATTTGATTTTTTCACCATTTTTGTAAACATAGCAGTCAGGCGTTTTATGACAAATGTAAGCCTTATGTCCACTTCTTAACTTCACAGGCTCGCCATTTAAAGCCGCATCTAAGTTAAATTCTTTCATTTTCTTTCTCCATCAAAATAAAAGGCGCTCACTTGTAACGCCTATTGGGTTTGTTAAATATTGATTTACTGCTTTGTATATATCCACTATTAATTCAAGTGGAATATTAGATCTTTCATTGTATGATTTTGAAAAATTCTCCCATTGCTACCTTTGCTAATTTTGTGTCATATCCATGTAATTAATCATCCTTTCCCCGATCCACTTAATAACCGGTACAGCCATACTATTGCCGATAGCTTTATAGCGCGGGCTATCCGGGCAATCTTCGGCTGGTTTATTTCGATACGCTATTTGCGTATAACCTGGCGGAAACCCCATTAACTTTTCGCACTCGCTCGGAGTAAGCCATCGTAAGCCGTTTTTTTCGCCGACAATGACCTCGCTATCGTTAAATCTCCGTCCGCTTTTAGCTGTAAGAGTAGGGGCAATCGCCTCACTTCGCGTTTCGCAAGATACGCAATCGCCTTTTTGCTCAAGTAATATCTGGGCGATACTTCGCGGTCTAGCACTTGCCACAACAAACACCCGACGGCGTCGTTGGGCAACTCCGAAGTATTGAGCATCGAGGATTCGCCACGCGATAGTGCGGGCTGAATGCACATAACCAGAGTTTGCCCATCTTGCCCCTGCCGGTTGTAATGGCTCACGTTCTTGAGCCAATCCAGCCAGAAAGTGTCCGAATGCGTTGTCCTTGGTGGATAGTACACCTGGAACGTTTTCCCACAACAAAACACATGGCTGCTTACCGTCTTGGTATCTAACATAATCAATAGCCTCTAATATATGTATTAAAGTTAACGTGAGATTTCCGCGCTCATCATCTAACGAGTTTCGCAAACCGGCGATCGAAAACGCTTGGCAAGGCGTACCACCAACAAGCACATCAGGGGTGGGGATTTCTCTGTTTATAATTTTTTGAGGTAAGGCGGTCATGTCGCCAAGATTTGGGGTGTCGGGATAATGATGAGCAAGCACGGCGCATGGAAATGGCTCTATCTCAGAAAACCAAAGTGGCGTCATCAAGCCTTTCCATGCAACGCTTACCGCCTCAATCCCTGAGCAGACTGAGCCGTATGTCAGCATTTTTTATCGCCTTTATACGGTTTTAAATCCACCACCGGCAACACATCAACCAGTGGTCGCGGTGTGTTGTGATCTTGCTTTGTGCTAAATTGACTGTTGGCCCACTCAATAAAGTTATTTACGTAGTTATTAACTACCGCAGGATAGTTTGCTGATTCCGCCATCCGGATAACGTCATTTCGCAACTGAGACCCAAACATAAGCCAACTATATTTAGCGTCATCTAACGCACGTGTAACAGCCGATGGGTCGCCACTATTCATGCGTGTATAAAAATAGCACCCGAAAATATCGGAAAATCTTGAGTAGGGAATGTTGATATTGATTTCATTCATCTTTAGCACCTAAGATTCGACTTTTTGCCACTTCGATTAGCAATTTGTATTCATTTTTTGTTTTATCATCATGCACTTCTGCGGATTTTGCTAAAAACTCATCAACAGCGCCAGTAAAACAACCACGCGTTACAATTAACCCATCTTTACCGTTAAACACGGTTAGTGTGCCGTTTTCCGAACCGACATTTGATGCCCAAAAAATCATTTTACGCTCGGAAATCACCGCATAAGATCTAACCCGAGCGTCACCGTACACCCGAGCGTCACCGTACACCCAAGCGTCACCGTACACCCAAGCGTTACCGTACACCCGAGCGTCACCGTACACCCGAGCGTTACCGGACACCCAAGCGTTACCGTACACCCGAGCGTCACCGTACACCCGAGCGTCACCGTACACCCAAGCGTTACCGGACACCCAAGCGTTACCGGACACCCAAGCGTTACCGGACACCCAAGCGTTACCGTACACCCGAGCGTTACCGTACACCCAAGCGTTACCTGATAATGACTGATCTAAATTTTTTTCTGACTCAACAAACCCACCAAGTTGTCCCGCCACTACTACGCCAAACGAAACTAGCGCTCTAATTCGGTATAGCTTTTTACCGCTCCAATGCTCAATAAATTCACCGGTTAACTCGTATTTCTTTTGTTGCCCTTTCATTTTTAACCTCATTAATTTGGATAATAAAAAAGCCACTATTCGTTAGTGGCTTCGGGTGTTTTGTCTTGCGGAATGTCTGGCAGTCTTGTCCATTCGCCGTTATTTAGATCCCACAATGTCCCATCGTCGCATAATGCTGTTAGTGTATTCGGATCAACGCAATCGTTACCCAAATATCCACGCGTTATTTGTATAATCTTTCTAGCCATTTTTATAAGCTCTCAATGTGTTTAAAAATTGCGGAATTAATTTGTCAAATGCGGCCATCAGCACTTGATCACGATGCGCGGTGAAAATGTAAAGTGGCTGTTTTTGGTACTCCGGGCAGTAGCTCACAAAATCCCAGGTGTCATAGCCCGTCACCCACAAATTAGCCTGAACTTGGATTATGTATTCAGACGGAACGCCGCCCTCTAATAAGTAGCGAATGTGCGTACTCATTTTCGGGCATTTGATTTCCAAGCCTTTTTTGAGCTCAGGAATTAGTCCATCCGGGCTAACCATCACTTCTTTGTTTTCATCAAGATATACACCGCCGACTTGCGTTACGGCATTTCCCGTGATGAATTCATAGGCAGAACGGGCAAGCGGCTCAAGTTGATTTCCACGCTCCATGAATCGTGACTTAAAAGATTCGTCTTGTAGTCCGATTATGCTTTCTTCAATCAACTCAGCCATGTACTTAATTTGTGCGCTTGATTTTTTACCGGTTGCCGTCACAATGTTTTCAAAGCCCGTTGCGGTGGGAATACCCAAACGGGCCTGTAGCCATTCTTCCGAGCCTTGTTCGCAATCAAGCGTTATTAGACCGTCAATCATAATGGAACGTCTTCTCCGTCATTTTCTTGCTGTTTATCAAGACGACTATTCAGAATTGATATAGCATTATCGGCTTGATCTTTTGTCATATCGGAAATATCAGTGTGGCCATATGCCGTCAATAATTTTTCCGTATTCGTGCCGGTCGCTTCAATTAAGCCGATTAGCATTTCTTTCTGCTCTGATGTAATTAACACTGCAACGTCTATCACTTTTTGTTTTGGTGTTACATTTACCGGCTCGCGCTGCGTTTCAACAATGCGATCCGCTTCGTCTTGGTCGTAAATGCCGGTAAAACCGAACGCCAAGCGCGCGCACTGAATCATTGCTTTGTGGCGTAACATTCTTTTCGGATGTGTTTTCCACGGCCCCATATCACGGAAACACTCACTCATGTATTCCGTTACTGAAATGGGTTTTGAGCGGTCTTTGCGATAAATTCGGCAAGTGCATTTTTCATCATCTAAATCAAATTCGATGCCGTCAAAATTTGGGTTTTCATTAAGAATTCGCGCCCAACCGTCAACGCCGACAATCGGAACAATGCCGTTTTGTCGATCGGGAAAGGCGTAAATTTCTTTCGTCCACGGATTTAATCCATATTGATTCGCAACAATTAAAAGCGCGGTCATTTGACTATCATTTACATTCCCTTTAAACGCGGTATTTTTTAATGTCGCCATCAAGTCGGAACCGTCCGCAATTTCAAACCGTTTAGCCAGTTTATCAGTCAGATTTTGTAGTGCTGTTGCCATTTTATTTATCCTTTAATTCATTTTTTTAAGTGATACATTGTCGCCATACTGCGCTTTTACTTTGCGCGCTAAATTGATTGCTTGTTCTTGCGTGCCGGTAAATGCAATGCGGATTTCAAAATTGAATATTGGTTCATTAGAAAGTGCAGTCTGATTTTCCTGTGTTTTTTCTACTGCGCTTTGTACTCCTATTTCATCAGCAACTGCGCGGGCTTCCGCTTGTGTGCGCTGCGCTTCGGCGGCTTGCTTAGCTTGTTCGCGCAACGCCTGTTCACGCCGTGTTTCTTCGTTTAAGCGCATTTCCACAATTGATGCCAAGTCATCATTGCCAATAATTAACTCAAGCCAGTCTTTAAACAGATGTTCGGCGGATGCCGGAATGAGTTTGCGTCGCTCAGTTAGTCGAGCGCTTTCTTGACCTAATTCTGCTAAAATCAACGTTTCTTCAGCATGAACGGCTTTTTTTAGTGTTGCTAATGTACTGCGACGCGCGGTGGCATTTTTTAAACGGGTTTGAATATCGCTTTTTGGCATTGTGCGTTCAAGAGCAAGGGAAATATCACTCTCGTAGCCATACCGCACTTTGCTGATATGCTCAAAGGCGTTGTTGATAATATTGGCTTTGACTTCTGCTTCTTTTTCTTTAACTAGCTTATCGCGTTTCAAGCGTTCTTGTCGGAATCGTTCTGCAATGTTTTCGGCCGATGTGATTAAATCCGCAATTTCGCCGTTTTGCGCCGACTTAATCGCCACGCGGATTTTATCCTCAACCTCTTTTAAGGTTTTGACTTCTTCTTTTGCGGCGACGAAATCGTCGTCCGTTTCAAATTTGTTTGTTAAAGTCGAAAGAAACTGATCCGCTCGTTTTTCAAAGTCAACAATATTTGTTGAAAGCACACGGCTTTCGGTAGATAAAATTAATTCAAAATTCATTTTCACCCTCTCCCATAACAATTAGATTCCCAATACTCACAGTCGCCGTCTTCCGGTTCGCGCCAGTCTTCGGGCGGTTCGTCGTTTTCCGGTTCGTCACGGTCGAACTGGTCGTAGTAATCGTGGTCGCTGTCGCATTGCCACGGCGATAAAATTCGGCGCGCCATGTTTATTGCTCCTGCGTTGCTCGCACCATGTCAGCTAACATGGCAAACATATCGGGGTTTAAGACGATGGTGTGCGCGTGGGCTTTGCGGTCTAAATGCAAGCGGATATTGCCTTGTTTATCCATAAAATAGCCTTTCAGTCCGTATGGCGTAAACGGTTTACGGCGCTTGCGCAGTTGATGTTTGTGTACTGTGTCGATGTTAACTATCTTCAGTTCTGCTGCTGGAGTGCTTTCCGTTGGCGGTAATGATTCTTTCGCTTCCGGCACCGCTTTGAATTGATTCGTGTCGGCGTCTTTTTGATACGGCGGAATGCTTGTGCCGTGAATCGCGTTAAATGATTCAATTCGTTTATTCAAGCGCGCTACGGCAAGACCTTCACTTAAAAAATTGCCGGTCTTTTGTTCCAGTCGGTTGTTAACCCATAATTCGCCGGTATATCGCTGAGAGACAGCGTTATATAGGATATTTGCTTTGTAACTTTCAATTTTCATTTTGCGACTCCTAAAGCGCGGTCAATTTCGGTTTGTTTTTGTGCGGTGTAACGTACTAATTCCGCTTCGGCCGCTGGGGTTAAATTCGGCTGCCAATCGCCATGCTCCTCGCGCCAGATTTTGCGTGCTTCGGCGCGGGCGTCGGTTTGGATTTGTCGGCTGACAGCATCGTCGTGCCAGTCTGTGTTAGTGGCATACGCAGGGTGAAAAGCGATTAAAATCATCACCGCTATTGAACGTTTTGTATTCATTTTCATTTCCTTTTTACAAAAAAAAGCCCGCATATTTCAGCGGGCGAATAACCTAAGGAACCAATTTGATGGAAGATAACAACCATCAAGAACCGCACTCGGCTTAAAGAATACGGTTTTTGATAGCTGCCTTTCTTTATGCTTGTAAGGCTCAAGCCCTTATTGTCTCTCACAACACTAAGGAATATAATTAAATCTCTCACAGCACAAATAAGGATTCTTCTATGAGAAACTATTTAATTTCTTACGATTTATACAAAGCTGGGCAAAATTACGATGGATTGATTAGTTATATTAAAAGCCATCAAGTTTGGGCTGCTATTCATAAATCAGTTTGGTATATCAAATCCAATAAATCTGCAGAACAAATTCGTAATGAACTGCTCATTTATTTAGATAAGAACGATAGTGTCTTTGTTACGGATATGAATAGTGCTGCTTGGAATAATCTGCCTGAAGGAAATGGTGAATACATTAGGCAGAATTGGATGAGGTAGATATACTCCCATTACCAGTGTTTAGCCCATTTCTATTAATTATTTCGATTGCTGAACAACATCTTTGAGCGATTACTTCTGGCTCTAAACAGCCATTTTCAACAGCTCTCAATACAGCACATTTGATATTTTCTTTATCTCTTTCAGATAGGCTGTTTTCTTTTTTTTCTTCCATTTTTAACCTCGTTTGTTTTATGTTTGCCATTTCAAAGCATAAGTTTTAAGCCCTCATGCTCGGCTAATTGTAAGATGTTAAAACCACATCCGGGAAAGTGACCATTTCTTCTAACAATTCTTTAATGGTTTTTTCTATTGCAATAGAGCTTGAGTCTTCCTTGACTGGGTATTTTTGGTTTAAATCAACCTCTCCATAAAGGTTATCTCTTAAAATTTCCTCGCGCTCTTTTTCGGAATAAAACGCATGAAGAATTTCTTCTAAGGAGTTTCCAGCATAAATTTCCGTTTCCTCTCCAACCCAGTAAACAGACTGCATAGCTCGGATATCTTCAATTGCGCATTTAACACATTCTGACAGCGTGCCATATCTAACCGTAGCAATTAATCCATCGCTCCCTACTACCATTTCATAAGTTCCGAATTCGCCGTCATTACATATTGATGGCTTGTAATGCTCAATAAACTTAACTATCTTTGCTTGCTCAACAAGATACTCATATTCATTTTGAGAGATTGTAATTGTTGGATTTATCATTGCATTGCTCCTTAGTCTCCTTATTGCCATTTCAAAGCACACTTCATCTATCATTCGCAGAGGTTTCACAAGCCTCTGTGTCTCTGTACTTCAAATGTGCTTTAAAGTGGTGCCGCGGGAGAGATTTGAACTCAACTATCCTCCGGTTATGAGCCGGTCGCTTTTACCTATTAAGCTACCGCGGCAGTTTACCGTCTCTCCGATATGTCACGCCTTTAGCTAACGTTTGCTGTCTGTCGCTTTCCCATTTTTAACCAACTTGAAAACAGACCAAAAGGTGTGGTTCGGTTTACCTGTCTGTTTCCACTTTCGGCAACTGCACCGTTTTTCACTGGCTTCCACTTGGACAGATATTCAAAACACAGTGTTGCTAAGTAGGTTAGGGCTTTCAATCTAACTACCGCCTAGCACCGTTATGCACTGTGATTCTGTAAGATAAATTGTTAAAGAGCATTGCCTTTCGGCTTGGTTGTAAAACCTTTATTCAAGCCCTCACCACAAGGGCTTAGTAAAGATTCTTATTGTTTTGTTAGTTGTTCCGCTTTTGCTGGGAACCAGTTACAATCTTTGTTTAAGTAAACAAATCTTCCGCCTGAAATATCTTCTTTCTTTTCAAATCCAATTACTTCAAACGGCCCGAATTTGACCCCAAAGTCGTTTCTATAAATAACTCGGTCGCCGACTTTTAAACCGCACTCAATCGGTGCGGCTGAATTAAGCTGTTTTTTAAAGTTTTGAAGATTTGTCATTTTTAGGCTCCTTGTTTGTGCATCTCGTTTTGATGAGTATATTAAACATTATGTTTATCTTTATGTCAACATAAAGTTGATTTATTTTGTTAATAAAAGTTGATTTAAAACTCATATTGTTGATTTTTATGTGTATTTTTTTAGGAAAAATAAATTTAATTGCTTGTTTTTTGAGCGATTTTTCTTGAGGTATTAGTTAATAATGCGATTTTTCATCGGTTTTTTATCGTTTTTGCGATCTGTATCGCAAAATTTAATAACTAAAATAGACCGCACTTTTGCTTAAGGTATGATTGCCAAGAAAACAAAAAAGGAGGGGCTATGAAAGAAAAGTTTAAGTTGTGGCTAATCTCGCTAAATTGCGAAGGCATCAATAGCTTAGGGATTAATGAGATAGTGTCGCGCGTAGATGAGGAGTTGAGGATTGTACGCGCTAATGAGCAGGAGAGGATTGTGCTAGAGGAGTTGATTGAGGAGTTTAAATGTTAATAAAAAAACCGCCAGTGAGGCGGTTTATTGTGGTTGGTATGTCTCCGGCATCAGATCAAACCACGTTAGTGCGCAGTTTGGGTGTTTTTCATCGCTTGATTGATGAGATTTGTTAACGGGACGGCATTTGCTAATGTTGAGATGATCTGAATTTCTTCTTCCGCTTTATGTTCGTCAAAAAGTTCATCAGTGCGATTATCAACAATCACTGTAATGTTTCGCCCGTTTAAATCGTTTCCACTGATCACATCCCCTGATTTCCGCATAACGGCACCGACGGCGCTTGGAGTAGGGGCGATTGCGAGAATCAGTTGATTATCAAGTTGGAAATCAAATGAATAACTATGCCCAGAAATTCCATGCACTTTTGGGGCACGGATAAGTTGGGCGCTTGGCTTCCATAATCTTAAATAATGCTCCACTTCTTCGGCAAGCTCCACTGTTTCGGCAGGTAGCGCAAGCAGTTCTCTTTCGTAGTGCATGAGCGCACAAAGAGCGGAAACAAAATCGGCAATTGTTGTCGCAGCCTGATCAGGACGACAAAGTACGAAAATTTCACCGTCTTGTTCAAGTTGAACATCGGTTTTAGTGCCGTTAAGTTTTTCCTGAAAGCCACGCCAAGCGCGTTTATTTTCCAATAATCCCATGGCTCGGAAATGAAAAATAGATTCCGCTTCGTCAGTAATAAGTAACTTATCACCACACGGGAGTATATAAAATGACAACAGTGAATCATCAGACCAGCGGTGATATGTCTGCACAGCAATAGCTTCCTCGCCGCTTACCGTTTTCACTTGGTAGCAGTTGGAGAATGCTTGTTTCTGTAGCCATTGGCAGTCTAATTTAATCATGTTATTCACTTGGTTGTTTAAGTGGTTTGCCTGTATAGTCTAAATTAATTTTTTCACAAAAGAAAGTAAACCAACTTGTAATATCGTCAAGTTCATATTTGGGATTAATTTTAATCACCCGTTTCCCTATGTGTTCATGCGTGCCGTAGATTGGCATAATCCCATTGTGGCTTGTCACCTTATGCTCTGCGGAGGTTTCTAATTGATAGGCTCTCAATTTCTCTTGCTGTTTACGCTTAAATAATGTTAATACCATCTTCCCTGATTCGGCAATTCGCTTGTGATATTTAAATTCAATTTGTATCACGGCGCCAGGAATTGTCCCGCCTAGTTCATCTTCGGCAGAATTGGGAACGAAATTTATTGACCGCCAAAGCGTGTTGTTTGACTTTGTCCAATTGAGATCTTTTTGGTAAGCCTTCAATAAAGCAATAAATGCTTCCGCTTCTTTGTTTTCTAAACAAAATTTATGTTCATTCAGGATATTCATTTTTTACTCAATATTTACCATTACAACCCGTTAAACTCATATTGTCACGCAATACTATAACGTTTCTACACGCTCTCTTGCCACACCAATAATATAATACTTCGCTCATTTAGTATCCTTAGGCGTGATTTCGCCAACTGTTAACAAAAAATCAATTTTTTCGTTAATATGCTCAATCCTTTCTAGGAGTAATTTATTCTGTTCTTCGATTCTATCTAACTGTGTAAACGCCCCAAGCCTACCAGTATGAGCCGCTTGTTCCATTCGATTCATTTGTGCCTGCAGATCCGAATTTCCGTTACCTTGATAATAATTATTTGTTGTCATCGTGGCTGCGGTATTTGTCGCTACGTTTGAGTGATTATATCGAGGGTTTTCAAATTTTGATTGGACGCCTAGATTAGGTTGCCAATCATCGCCGAATTTCAATCTATCAGCACTAACCTCAAGAGCGATAGCAAACAGATCTATGTCACGCATTGTTAATTGCATCTCGCCATTTTCGAGGTCGAATACATCTTTTTCGCTCACGCTTAGGATCTTGGCTAAATCAGCAATAGACAATCCCTGTCTTTCTCTTTCAGCTTTAATTCTTTTGGCTACTGCTTTCATAACGTCCTTATAAATTAATTATCTCAATGTGTATTGTACGGATAAAACGACCGATGAATTTAGCGTTTTGACAAATGTCCTCAGATATATCTTGCGGATCGTAATTATCTTTATTGTCAGAGTGTAATCTATATCCACCACCGACTAGCTTTTGTATGCGTTTGATAAATAACGCACCATCAATCGAAAAAGCATATATGCCATCGCCACTATAAGCATTTACTTTAGTGTCAAGGAACACAATATCGCCTTTTCTTATGGTCGGCTCCATACTGTCGGTTGGTACATTCACAAGACAAATACCGTCTGATGACTTTTTACCGACTAACTGTGCCATGCCTTCATCGGTCAAATACAAACTTGAGATTATTTCTGGGTAATCAGAGTTTTCAAAGCCTGTCAATCCAGCGGCCAACCGAACATCGTAATAATCAATCTTATGTCTATGAGTTAATCCTTGCTCATTACTCAATAGATCTGCTTGATTATTGTTATAAATGTTATTTGCAGTAGTAATGTTTACTGTTGAGCTATTAATTGTTTGATTTGCTCCAATGTCAGTTGTTGCGACATCATTAGCCAAAACCCAGCCCATGTCATACCCGAGCACCTCTTGGATCTTTCTTGCGTTTTCACTTTTAATTTGCCCGCGCTGAATCCAATTTGTAACAGATTGCGGCTTAACACCTATCAAATCCGCAAGAGCCTTATTAGATCCAACTCTATTATCGTTAACCACTTCCTGAATTCTTTTAGAAACAGCTCGTTTCACTGGGGAATCAAATTCGTTTTTCATAAACCCTCCTTGCCACCAATATAAACAAATTGTTTATTAAATCAAATCATCTTTATGTTGATTAATGTTGATTAATGTTGATTTTTGAGTTAACATAAAGTTGATTTAATCAGAGTGACTAATTTTTAATGGAGAATGTTAATGACACCTATTGATAAGGCAATCAAAGCCATTGGATCTCAGAAAAAATTAGCAGATGCATTGGGTGTAAGTCCTCAGTTTATCAACCAAATTAAAAGACGAGGCGGAGAATTAACAACGGACAAAGTAACACCCGAAAAGTGGGTAAAGGTAACAGGCTTATCTGTTAAAGAGCTTTTCCCTCAATTCGCAAAGCTAATTTAACAAACTACTAGCAAAAGAAAACCATAAAAATAAGGCAAAAATTATGGAAATGAAGAAAGTTATTATCGAAATGATTGAGAACATACCTGGCGGCAAAAGTGCGGTTGCAGGGTTTCTCGGATTTTCGGAGGCAGAGCTGAACAATCGTCTTTATCAGACGAAAGGGCAGCGGTTCAAAGACGAAGAATTGATTGCTATCCAGCAAGAATTTGGGCTGACCGATTACACGGAAGAATTATGCCGTTTAACCGGCGGTTGTTTTGTACCGCACCCTGAAGCAGACCGGTTAGACAACGTAGAAATTTCCGTGCTGCAACTGCATGAACAATCCGCGCGTGGATTGTTGTTTGAAGTGCTTGAAACGGCATTAGCAGACGGTGAAATCACTTCTCACGAAGAAGACAAAATCCGTCGCGCATTAGATAAACACTTGGCGGCGACACAACACACGATTGAGTGCGTTATTTCGCTAAATAAACGGCAATAAAAAACCACGGCGGCAACCGTGGTCAATTACGAGAGTTATCCAAACAATGAATAACCAAATACAGCTCTATAATACACAAATTCGCCAAGATGAACAAGGGCGTTTTTGCTTAAATGATTTACATCAAGCCAGCGGCGGTGAAAGTCGTCATCGCCCTGCTTACTGGTTATCAAATCAGCAAACGCAAGAGTTAATCGGCGAAATTTCAAAAGACGGATTTCCGTCTATCCTTACAAAACAAGGACTTGGAACATTCGTAAGTAAGGAACTTGTTTATGCTTACGCAATGTGGATTAGTCCGAAATTCCACTTATACGTTATTCGCACATTTGACAGCTTAGCAAGTCATCAAAATCCGACCGCACTTTTACCACAAAACTACGCCGCAGCATTGCGTGAGTTGGCGGAATCTGTTGAGCGGGAAGAGGTTTTAAAACTGGAAAACAAACAGCAAGCCGATTGCATTGAAGCGATGAGCAATTACTTCCGAGCGGGAATGACCGCACCTCAATTCGTAAAAGGTCTGAACGGC
>JAGZRY010000019.1 GCA_018381425.1 Haemophilus parainfluenzae | reverse complement strand
TGAAGGTAGCAAACGTCGTTTGCAAGCATTCGAAGGCGTGGTTATTGCAATTCGTAACCGTGGCTTGCACTCAGCATTCACTTTACGTAAAGTATCTAATGGAGTAGGCGTTGAGCGTGTATTCCAAACTCACTCTCCAGCTGTAGATTCTATCGCAGTTAAACGTAAAGGTGCGGTACGTAAAGCTAAGCTTTACTACTTACGTGAACGTTCAGGTAAATCTGCTCGTATTAAAGAGCGTTTGGGCGAATAATTCGCAAAATAAAAAAGGCTTGGTTTTCCAAGCCTTTTTTGTTTTTAAGTGCGGTCAAAATTAAGACCGCTTCATAATTTCAAAAAACTCATCGTTGGTTTTTGCCACCATAAGTTTGTCAATGAGGAATTCCATCGCTTCCACTTCACCCATTGGGTTAAGGATTTTGCGTAGAATCCACATTTTTTGTAATTCATCTGGTGTGGTAAGTAAGTCTTCTTTACGTGTACCAGAACGGTTGAAGTCAATCGCAGGGAATACACGTTTTTCTGCAATTTTGCGAGAAAGATGTAATTCCATGTTACCAGTACCTTTAAATTCTTCGAAGATAACCTCATCCATTTTTGAACCGGTATCCACAAGTGCGGTTGCAATAATGGTTAAACTACCGCCTTCTTCTACGTTACGTGCCGCACCAAAGAAACGTTTTGGACGATGCAAAGCATTTGCATCCACACCACCGGAAAGAATTTTACCGGATGCAGGCGTAACGGTATTGTAAGCACGCGCTAAACGAGTAATAGAGTCGAGTAAAATCACCACGTCTTTTTTATGCTCAACAGAACGTTTTGCTTTCTCAATAACCATTTCTGCCACTTGAACGTGACGGGTTGCTGGTTCATCAAAGGTAGAGGCAATGACTTCACCTTTTACCAAACGTTGCATTTCCGTTACTTCTTCTGGGCGCTCATCGATTAAAAGTACAATAAGTTCACATTCAGGGTAGTTGTGCGTGATACTTTGTGCAATGTTTTGTAATAACATGGTTTTACCGGCTTTTGGCGGAGCCACGATAAGACCACGCTGACCTTTACCAATCGGAGAGGCTAAATCCAAAATACGTGCGGTTAGGTCTTCGGTTGAGCCATTACCACGTTCCATTCTTAAGCGAGAATTCGCGTGTAATGGGGTTAAGTTTTCGAAAAGGATTTTGCTACGAGAGACTTCCGGTTTGTCATCGTTAACTTGGTCGACTTTTAAAAGTGCGAAATAACGTTCGCCCTCTTTCGGTGGACGGATTTTGCCTTCGATTTTATCACCAGTTTGAAGATTGAAACGACGAATTTGACTTGGGGAAACGTAGATGTCATCAGGACCAGCAAGGTAGGAACTGTCTGCGGAGCGTAAGAAACCGAAACCATCGGGTAAAATCTCTAACACGCCGCCGCCAAAAATGTCTTCACCGCTCTTGGCGTGCTGTTTCAAAATAGCAAAAACAATATCTTGTTTACGTAAACGGGCAAGATTTTCCAAACCCATTTGTTCTTCGCCAAGTTTCACAAGATCAGAAACAGGCGTATTTTTAAGTTCTGTAAGATGCATAATTAATAATGTTGGAATTAATAAGAGTTGATAATACTGAATTGTTTGAATGGTGGGCAATGCCCTTAAGAATGCTGCGTAAATTACCACTAAAATGCAGTACTGTCTAGTTTTTGTTAGAAAAAACAGGGTAAAATAGCGGATGATATAGAGATTATTATTGCATATTGATTAATTATGCGTGATAATTGAATAATTAATCATTTTTATAATCGAGATAAGGATAACTTATGGCTCTCTGGGGTGGTCGTTTTACACAAGCGGCAGACAAACGTTTTAAAGATTTTAATGATAGCCTGCGTTTTGATTATCGCTTGGCAAAGCAAGATATTGAAGGCTCAATTGGTTGGTCCAAAGCCTTAGTTAATGTTGGTGTTTTAAGTGTTGAAGAGCAACAACAGCTAGAGGTTGCCTTAAATGAATTATTAATCGAAGTGCGGTCAAATCCACAAGCGATTTTACAGGATGATGCAGAAGATATTCATAGCTGGGTAGAAAGTAAGCTCATCGATAAAGTGGGGAATTTAGGTAAAAAATTACACACGGGTCGTAGCCGTAATGACCAAGTTGCACTTGATATTAAAATGTGGTGCAAACAGCGTGTAATCGAGTTGCAAGAGTCTGTTCGTAATCTTCAACGCCATTTAGTACAAACGGCAGAAAATACGCAAGATGCGGTGATGCCGGGTTATACCCATTTACAACGTGCACAACCAATTACTTTTGCCCATTGGTGTATGGCTTATGTGGAGATGTTTGAGCGGGATTATTCACGTCTTAGCGATGCTTATAAACGCATGAATAGCTGTCCATTAGGCAGTGGTGCGCTTGCAGGAACAGCCTATGCAGTCGATCGTGAACAATTAGCCACCGATCTTGGTTTTGCTTTTGCGACGCGTAATAGTTTAGATAGCGTCTCTGATCGTGATCATATTGTGGAATTGCTTTCAACGGCTTCTTTAAGTATGGCGCACCTTTCTCGTTTCGCAGAAGATATGATTATTTTCAACAGTGGTGAAGCGAATTTTGTGGAGTTGTCAGATCGTGTGACTTCAGGCTCGTCTTTAATGCCGCAAAAGAAAAATCCAGACGCTTGTGAATTGATTCGTGGTAAAGCGGGCCGTGTCATGGGGGCATTAACCGGTATGTTGATGACCTTAAAAGGTTTACCGTTAGCGTATAACAAAGATATGCAAGAAGACAAAGAAGGGATCTTTGATGCGTTAGATACCTGGCAAGATTGCGTAGATATGGCGACTTTTGTATTAGATGAATTAAAAGTGAATACCGACCGTACACGCGAAGCGGCTTTAAAAGGTTACTCAAATGCAACAGAGCTAGCGGATTACCTTGTGGCAAAAGGTATGCCATTCCGTGATTCTCATCATATTGTCGGTGAAACGGTGGTTTATGCTATTGAAAAAGGAAAAGCCTTGGAAGACTTAACCATTCCAGAATTCCGTCAATTCAGTGATGTGGTAGGGGATGATGTGTATGACATTCTTTCGTTACAATCTTGTTTAGATAAACGTTGTGCGAAAGGCGGGGTTTCACCACTTCGAGTAGCAGAAGCGATTGCAGAAGCAAAAGCGAGATTAGCTTAATTAGCGTAAATAAAAAGAGCAGTCAAAAAATGTTGTGTTTTTTTGACCGCTCTTTCGTTTTTATGGTGTAGGTGGATCCATTAATTCATGGTATTCTCATTTGCGAGCGAATATACTGGAAGTGCAGCCCAAAATACCCACAGATATTTTTTCATTAAATTAATCTCTGAAGTTATTAAATTGGAATGGTTGGCCTAATTCAGCGTTTTTCACTAATTGAATAACAGCTTGTAAATCATCGCGAGATTTACCAGTTACGCGCACTTGTTCACCTTGAATTTGGGTTTGCACTTTGATTTTTGAGTCTTTCACTAATTTAGTGATTTTTTTCGCCATCTCTGTTTCAATCCCTTGTTTTAATTTAATTTCTTTGGTGTAAAGTTTACCGTGGTGTTCACTTTCTGTTGGAATATCCAACGAGCTATGCTCAATGCCACGTTTTATAAAGGCCCCAATTAAGATTTCAATTAATTGCTCTAATTGGAAATCAGATTCGGTCGTCACTTTCACGGTTTCGCTTTTTTCATTTAATTCAATGACCGCTTCCACGCCACGGAAATCATAACGTGTACTTAATACGCGGTTTGCATTTTCAACCGCATTACGCACTTCGTGCATAGTAATTTCAGATACGATGTCAAAAGATGGCATAAATTTTCTCCCAAAATCAATTAAATTCGATCATTTGCACTTAAAAGACATAAAAGTGCGGTTAAGTCAGCAAAGTTTACCACAATTTGCGCTTGTTGTTGCACCTTCGGTTTGGCATGGAATGCCACGCCTAATCCTGCAACATTCATCATCGCTAAATCATTGGCTCCATCACCAATGGCGAGAGTGTGTTTGCGTGAAATATGGTATTCCTCAGCGAGTTTTTGCAAGGTATTCGCTTTGTATTGTGCATCGACCATGCTACCTTTTACATTGCCGGTAAGAGTGCCATCAATAATTTCAAATTGATTAGACGCCGCAAAGTCAAGGTTTAATAAACTTTTTAAGTAATCGGCGAAATAGGTAAAGCCACCAGAAGCAATGGCGGTTTTCCAACCATGTTGTTGTAATGTCTTAATGGTTTCAATTAAGCCAGGCATTAAAGGCAATTTTTCACGTACTTGTTGCAAAATACTTTCTGGCGCGCCTTTAAGCGTACCCACACGACGACGCAAACTTTGTTCAAAGTCTAGCTCACCACGCATGGCTCTTTCAGTAATGGCAGAAACTAATTCACCTGTGCCAGCCAGTTTGGCAATTTCATCGATACATTCAATTTGAATGGCAGTAGAATCCATATCCATCACCAATAAACCTTTTTCTGATAATTTTGCATCAAAATCCAGTTTAGCGATGTCTAATTGCAGGTCATGAGCATGGGCAATAAAATCGGCTAGCCATTTGCCTTTTAAAAGGACAACGGTATTTTTTTCAATGTTCCATGCATCAAAACACTGGAAAGATTGACCGCACTTTTGTTGAAATTCGAGTAATTTGGCTAAATTCAGGGTTGTACCGTATAAAATAAACGCATATGTTTCATCGGAATGAGGCAAATCAGACGAAAGTGCGGTGGGGAATTGGGGATATTTTTGGGTAATGCTTGCAAGGTTTTGAATTTGCATAGAAAATCCTGTAAATTGTGAATACTCATCTATTCTAGCCGATCTTGGTGAAAAAATGGAAAAACAACGTGCAATTAATTAAAGAAAAACTTCAAAAATCACTGATGTTTGGGCTCATCGTGCTGCTTTGTATCGGTGCCATGGCCGTGATTTTATTTGGTGTGAAACAATTTAAGATTGGTTCTCAGCTTTCAAGTGTGAATCAAGTGGCAAATTTGTCGCATATTTTGGTTCGTCAGCAGGCAAATTTATTTTCGGTTTTATTAACTAATAATGCGAAATCCGATCAACTTGTCGAAAATCTAGATAATTTAGTCAAAGAAAACTTTGTGCTCGATGCGACCATTTATGATTATAACGGCAAGGAATTAGCACAAAGTACCAATACCGGCAATCTTCATGAGCAACTTGGTCTAGAACATAAAAATGAAGGTGAATTTTCAACACAGCAAATTGTTGAGCCCATTTACTCTGCTTCCAATAATGCCGTTCGTGGTTTTTTGCGGGTGACATTTGACGCTCAATATGCTCAAACGACGCAGAGCAAAATTAATCAAGTCTTCCATCGTTTATATGGTGAAATTGTGGTGGTCTTTTTATTAGGCGCTTTATTTGCCAGTTCCATTCATTATTTTTTAAGTCATTATCGTCGAACATATCGAAAACCAGTGGAAACTAAAACGGTAGTTAATTTGCAAGGTAAATCGAGTAGCCAGCGTTTTCATCAACGTCGTCGTAGAATTTGATCAAGGTAAATAAAATTGCAGATATTGCTCAAGTCAATCAGTAAATAGGTTAGAATAGTCAGAATTATTTAGATAGGAGAAAAACATGGCAACTCGTAGACAACTCGCCAACGCAATTCGTGCGCTATCAATGGATGCAGTACAAAAAGCAAAATCAGGCCACCCAGGTGCACCAATGGGAATGGCGGATATCGCTGAGGTATTATGGCGCGATTTTTTAAAACACAACCCAAACAATCCTAAATGGGCTGATCGCGACCGTTTTGTGCTTTCTAACGGCCACGGTTCAATGCTGATTTATAGCTTATTACATTTAACTGGCTACGATCTTTCTATCGAAGATTTAAAACAATTCCGTCAATTACATTCTAAAACCCCAGGTCACCCAGAATATGGTTATGCACCAGGTGTTGAAACCACAACGGGTCCGTTAGGCCAAGGTATCACCAATGCAGTGGGTATGGCGATTGCTGAGAAAACCTTAGCAGGTCAATTTAACCGTGAAGGCCATGAAATCATAGACCACCACACTTATGTGTTCTTAGGCGATGGCTGTTTAATGGAAGGGATTTCTCACGAAGCTTGCTCTTTAGCGGGAACATTAGGTCTTGGTAAATTAATCGCATTCTACGATGACAATAACATTTCGATTGATGGTCATGTTGATGGTTGGTTCAGTGATGATACTGCAGCACGTTTTGAAGCTTATGGCTGGCAAGTAATTCGCAATGTGGATGGGCACGATGCTGAACAAATTCGTGCCGCAACCATTCTTGCTCAAGCAGAAAAAGAAAAACCAACGTTAATTATTTGTAAAACCATCATCGGCTTCGGTTCACCAAATAAATCTGGTTCTCATGATTGCCATGGTGCACCATTAGGTGATGAAGAAATCGCATTAACCCGTAAAGCACTTGGCTGGGAGTATGGTCCATTTGAAATTCCGGCTGAATACTATGCTGAATGGTCTGCGAAAGAAAAAGGCGCTGCAGCAGAAAAATCTTGGGAAGAAAAATTTGCCGCTTATGCTAAAGCATATCCAGAACTTGCTGCAGAATTTACACGTCGTGTAAACGGTGAATTACCAGCAAATTGGGCAGCTGAATCTAAAGCGTTCATTGAAAAATTACAAGCTAACCCAGCAAGCATTGCAAGTCGTAAAGCATCACAAAATGCTATTGAAGCTTATGCACACGTATTACCTGAATTCTTAGGTGGCTCAGCAGACTTAGCAAGTTCTAACCTTACTTTATGGAGCGGTTCTAAACCAATTCGTGCACACGAAAACGTAGGTGGTAACTATATCAACTATGGTGTGCGTGAGTTTGGTATGTCAGCGATCATGAATGGCATTGCCTTACACGGCGGTTTCATTCCTTACGGTGCAACCTTCTTAATGTTCTACGAATATGCACATAATGCGGTGCGTATGGCGGCATTAATGAAACAACGTGCTTTATTCGTTTATACTCATGACTCTATCGGTTTAGGCGAAGATGGTCCAACTCACCAACCAGTTGAGCAAACCGCATCATTACGCTTAATTCCAAATCTTGAAACATGGCGCCCATGTGACCAAGTGGAATCAGCTATCGCATGGCAACAAGCGGTTGAACGTCAAGATGGTCCAAGTGCATTGATCTTTACTCGTCAAAACTTAGCCCAAATGGACCGCACTTCTGCACAATTAGATGCAGTTAAACGTGGTGCTTATGTGTTAAAAGACTGTAATGGTACACCAGAGTTAATCTTCATTGCGACAGGTTCTGAAGTGGAATTAGCCGTGAAAGCAGCAGATGTATTGGCTGCCGAGGGTAAAAAAGTACGTGTCGTCTCTATGCCAAGCACTAACCGTTTCGATAAACAAGATGCCGCATACCGTGAAAGCGTATTACCTGCAGCTGTAACCAAACGTGTAGCAATTGAAGCGGGTATTGCAGACTTCTGGTATAAATACGTTGGCTTTGAAGGTCGCGTAGTGGGTATGAATAGCTTCGGCGAATCAGCACCCGCAGATCAATTATTCAAACTCTTTGGTTTCACCGTGGATAACGTGGTGGCAAAAGCAAAAGAGATTTTATAATTATTAAAATAGATAAGGGCAGGTAATTACCTGCCTTTCTTTTTTAAGAAAGTGCGGTCAAAAAAATAAGAAAATTTTTGACCGTACTTTGTTTTTATTTGCTTTCACCTTGTTATCTAAGCTTTTTTTGTCAATCCATTGAGTTAGCTTTTTAAGTTTGTTAAAATTTGCAGTACTTTTTGCAATAAGAATAAAACGTAAAAAGTGAGTTCGGAAGAAGGTAGCTGGAGAGTAGGGAATTGCCCCTACGCCGACGAGGTAAAATCTTTCAGGCGCAATCGCAAGATTGCAGGGACTGTTACTGGACGAACCCTTGGAGAGATCCATTGCATTTTATTGATGTAAATGGACGCCGAAGGCGCAAAAGAGCGGTCGAATTTTCGATTGTTTTCCAAACGCTCAGGCAAAAGGACAGGGGCAAAAGACAATCGGTATTATCAAAAATATTTCTATCGGGATTCTTCTTGTCTCCTTGTCGAGTTTATTTGTATTTTAAACGACGAGGAATCATCAATGTCATTACAGACAACCTTATCTGCTATTAGCAGCTTTGTATGGGGACCGCCCCTACTCATTCTATTGTCCGGAACCGGACTTTATCTCACCCTTCGTTTAGGTTTCTTGCAAATTCGCTATTTGCCTCGTGCATTGGGCTATTTATTTGCTCGTGGTGCGAATAAAGGTAAGGGGGATGTGTCTTCTTTTGCTGCACTTTGTACCGCATTAGCGGCAACCATTGGTACAGGGAATATCGTTGGTGTAGCGACCGCAGTACAAGCGGGCGGACCTGGCGCGATTTTTTGGATGTGGCTGGTTGCATTATTAGGCATGGCAACTAAATACGCTGAATGCTTACTTGCCGTGAAATATCGTGTTCGAGATAAATACGGTTTTATGGCCGGTGGACCAATGTATTATATTGAGCGTGGTCTTGGTATTAAATGGCTAGCTAAATTGTTTGCGCTCTTTGGGGTATTGGTGGCCTTTTTCGGTATTGGTACCTTCCCTCAAATAAATGCAATTACGCATGCGATGCAAGACACATTCAATGTACCCATTATTATTACGGCAACAGTGGTGACAGTGTTGGTTGCGATGATTATTTTAGGTGGAGTAAGACGTATTGCGACAGCTTCTTCCGTTATCGTGCCTTTTATGGCAATTGGCTATGTAGCGACCTCAATTATCATCTTAATCGTTAATTACGATAAATTACCTGCTGCAATTGCATTAATTATTCACAGTGCATTTAACCCTCAAGCAGCTTTAGGTGGCGCAGTTGGTTTTACCGTGATGAAAGCGATTCAATCGGGTGTTGCGCGCGGTATTTTCTCAAATGAATCTGGTTTAGGGAGTGCACCTATTGCAGCAGCAGCGGCACAAACGAAAGAGCCTGTTCGCCAAGGTTTAATTTCGATGACAGGGACATTTTTAGATACCATCATCGTGTGTACTATGACGGGCTTAGTGCTTGTGATTACGGGAGCATGGAGTAACCCTGAACTTTCAGGCGCGAGTGTTACCAACTACGCTTTTGCACAGGGCTTGGGCACATTAATCGGTGCAACTATTGTAACAGTTGGTTTATTATTCTTTGCTTTCACCACAATTTTAGGTTGGTGTTACTATGGTGAGCGTTGCTTCCTTTACTTAGTTGGTATCCGTGGTATTAAATTTTATCGTTTCATGTTTATTGTTTTGGTCGGGGCGGGTTCATTCCTCACCTTAGATTTAATCTGGATTTTAGCGGATATCGTGAATGGTTTAATGGCCTTCCCGAACTTGATAGCATTAATTGGTTTGCGTAAAGAGATTATTTCAGAAACTAAGGATTACTTTGAACGTTTAAAAGCGACGCAACATGATCAAGATGAATTAGCCTAATTCATGTCGTAAAAAGAAAAGGGAAGCTGAGTGCTTCCCTTTGTTGTTTACAGCTTTACATCATAACAAGTTTGCACAGAAAGAAAATCATATTTTTACAGAAATTAGATCCCGATCATATTTTTGAACATTTGTTTTTTTATTTGCCTAAAAGCACTTGAAAAAGGAGTGCAAGGTCGATATGTTGTTATTAAAGATGAACTGAACCGAAGGGTTCATTTAACCAAAAGAGGTAAATGCTATGACACTCAATATCACAAGCAAACAAATGGAAATCACCCCTGCAATCCGTGAACATGTGGAGGGAAGACTTGCAAAATTAGAGAAATGGCACACTCAACTGATTAGCCCACACTTTGTTTTAAGTAAAGTGCCAAACGGCTTTTCTGTAGAGGCTTCAATTGGAACTCCATTAGGTAATCTGTTAGCCACTGCAACGGCAGATGATATGTATAAAGCGATCAATGAAGTTGAAGAAAAATTAGAACGCCAATTAAATAAACTTCAACATAAAGGTGAATCCCGCCGAGCAGATGAGCGTTTGAAAGATTCTTTTGAAAAATAGAGAATAATGAGTAAATAAAAGGGCGAACATGATGTTCGCCCTTTTTTACTAAGGATATAATCAATTAAAAACGAATCTCAACGGATGCTGCGAAATTACGCCCTGGCGCATAAAAACGCTCTAAACCTTTTCCTTCTTTATCAACTGAATCAGTCGTACTTATTTTGTTAATGCCGCGTAGGGTATCCCAGGTGTGATATTTGCGATTAAATAAGTTATAAAGTCCTGCTCGGAGAGTAATATTTTGATTGATTTTATAGAAACCATATAGATCAAATAGTACTGCAGAATTATTAAGATAAGGGTAAGTTTTTACTTCTCTAACAAAGTTAGTTGAGTATTGTACTATTTGGGCATCTTTAGCTTTTTTAGCGCCAAGATAGCTAGCTTTGACGTTAATTCCCCAGCGATCATTTGGATCTTCATACCCAATTCCTAAAATCACTTTAATAGGTTGAATGGAAAGTAAGCTTGCTTCAGTACCACTAAGTTTCCCTTTGGCATAACCGAGATTTGCTGTAAATTTCCAACCTTGCGGAATAGCTGAAATAATCTGATCTAAATTAACTTTACTCGTGAATTCCACACCAGAAATACGAGCTCGGTCAATGTTAACTGCTTTCTGAGCGATTGTTGTGTAATAAGCTTGTTGACCATAACTTGCACTATACGCATTGTAATACGGGTTACGTTTTTTATAAGTTGATTCTTGCTCAGTTAAGAAGTTTTTATAACGAGTATGATAAAACGTTAACCCAAATGAGCCTAACTGGTGCTCTGCTTGAATATAAATAGATTGATTTAGTGCTTGTTCAGCTTTTAAATCAGGGTTTGGTATCCAGTTACCGGCTGGATGTTCGAAAGAGAAATACATCTCTGAAGCAGTTGGAATACGGAAACCAGTAGAAATGTTATAGCCTATTTTCCAAATATCATTAAGCTGAGCATCTAATCCAAATGAGCCACTTAAACTTTGGAAGGTATTTGATGCGGGTTTACTGCTGCAAGCTCTGCAAAAAGCTTTTAAATCTTGTGGCACTAATTCATCCCAATCATAACGAATTCCTAATTGACTTGAAAAGATATCATTCCATATCACATTGTCTTGTAATTGAGCAAAGAATGAACGGGTTCTGACTGGGTGTTGAATAGATTCACTATCTTTTGCACTACTGCCGTCAGTATTTATATTTGGATATTCATGCTCATTACGATTATCAAAATCTTTTTGTGAAATACCAGTTCTTAGCGTAAATTGATGGCTACCAAATTGGGTTTCCCATGGCATGAGATCGGCTCGTAAAGATCCCCTCATAAAGCGACTATTCATGCTAGTATCCTGAATTTCGATTAAATCTTTTCCTGAATATGCAGTAAAATTAGAATTATAGCGATATCCACCTTTGTAGTTTTCTGAACCAATACTTGTTTTCTGAAAATCTAATTCAGTTTTTAGGTAACTTAACCATCGGCTATTTTCTGGAAAATATTCGTAGGCAATGTTGGCATTATAGCGTTTACTTATATCATTAGATTCACGCCAGAGCCCAGCAAGCTGGTACGATTTTTCATCAACAAAGTTATTTGCTTTTTGAGCATTAAATGATGCACTTACACGTTGTGTCTGCGTAATAAAATAGCCAATTTTAGCTAAGTAGCTATGGTTTTTATGATGTGATGGGTCTGGGATGCCGCGAGCGTTACCTACAATATCTTGACCTTTTCCACGGCTTTTCATTTCATATCCATGGCGATAGGAATAGAGTAAAGTCGCATCAAATTTGTCATCTTTATAAGCAACACCCAAAGTATGTGTCCATTCGCTATTCTTACTAGCATAACCATTTTTAAGCAATACACCCCATTTTTTATTTGGCAGAATAATATCATCAGCACCTAAAGTGCGGTAGTTTACTGAACCGCCTAATGATCCACTTCCTGCATTGAAGGAATCTGAACCACGCATAATATCAATACCTTGTACTAATTCTGGATCGATACTTAAACGGGAGCTATTAAAATTACCGTAACGTGCGTATAGTGAATTTTCTTCTGATTCGGGTAAATTGACGCCATCAACACTGATCCCTACGCGATTTCCTTCAACGCCACGCATTGCAAAACCTTTGTTACGACGGCCATTATCACTAATGCCAACATCAGTGGCATAACGAACTAAGTCATAGTTATCAGAAATCAGTTCTTCTTGAATTGCTTTACGCGTTTTTTTTATTTGATTTGCTTTGACCTCAGAAGCATTGGCATTAACAGTAATTGTATCTAATGTAGTTTGCTCTTCTGCATAAGCGTGCACAGCAAAAGCGACACAAAGTGCACCTAAAGAAAGTGAAAATTTATGAATCATATTTTTACCTGAAATATTATTTTGATTTAGTAGAGAATCCGGAGCAAAGTTTACAAAATTTAAATAAATCTTACAATAGCATTGAAAATCATTTTCATTTAATTTAAATTATGTGAAGTCATCATTTAGTCTAAAAAAACAAGATAATAAGGATCTTTTTATGAACAAAGTTAAACTTTCCATCATTGCGCTTTCTTGTGTTATGGCATTAGGAGCTTGTTCTTCTAGTTCGAAAGGTGGCTCAGATAATTCTGAGCAGATTCGTCAAGCAGAGATTGAACTAAATCAAAGAATCACTGAAGCAAATAAGAAAGCTGAAGCGGCTACAAAAAAAGCCGAGGATTCTTTGAAAAAAGCAGAAGAGTCTGTGAAAAAGGCAGATGAATCTATAAAAAAAGCAGAAGTAGCAATCAAGGTAGCTCAAAGCAATGGCAATCAAACTGAAGAAGAGAAAAAAGCAACTGAAGCTGCGATAAAAGCGGCTGAAGCCGATAGAAAAGCTGCAGAGGAAGCTCAAAAATCTGCAGAGGAAGCCAAAAAAGCTGCAG
This sequence comes from Haemophilus parainfluenzae, assembly GCA_018381425.1. Lineage (GTDB taxonomy): Bacteria > Pseudomonadota > Gammaproteobacteria > Enterobacterales > Pasteurellaceae > Haemophilus_D > Haemophilus_D parainfluenzae_O. Next base: position 2,384 of record JAGZRY010000019.1, on the reverse strand, counting down.
AGGAAAGATTAAAGCAACTAGAAAATCTAAAAGCTGATGAAAAGGCACGAATTCCATTGAGTGATAAGATCTTTGGTGGCATTAATGGTGAGATGAAGGATGCTATTTCAGGGGGCGTTTTAGCCTCAGAAGGAAGAGATGTTAATCGTCCGTTAACTCGAGATATACGAGATCTGACAATAATTGATGAATCAGGTAAATTAGTTGACATTAATATCTTGAGAAGAGTTGGAGAGATTGACCCATGGACTTATGAAGAATATGACGATTTATATAATCTTCGAAAGGAGGGGCAAACGATTTTAAGTAATAGTAATTTACAATCAAGTGCATTTGGTACTTATGTTGATAAATTAACAGGTAACCAATATTTTTATGCGCAAGGCTTACCAACGACAGTAGGACAAATTCCTACAACAGGATTAGTAGAGTATAAAGGTGGTGCTGTTTATAAAAAAGATGGCAACCAAAATTATAGTGAAATCAGTGAAATGAAAGCTACAGCTGATTTTGCTAATAAAGTTATTGATATTAATATTACGGAAAAAGCTAATGCCGTACCAGGTATGAATTTTGGCGGTAAAATTACAGGCAATAGCTTTGCTGGCGAAGTAAATGGTATTAAAACCCAAGGTGGTTTCTTTGGGGAGAATGCAAAAGAAATGACAGGCTTATTTACGAATGAAGCAGATCAGTCTCGTGGTGCATTTGGTGGTATTAAGCAATAATATCTAGTAATCAATAGTAAAAAAGGGCGAACATGATGTTCGCCCTTTTTTTAGATATCTTGAACCACTAATTGCAAAGCGTGACGTTGAAATTGTTTTGCTTTACGGTGTTTTAAGCGTCTTAGACGCAAGTTACGTGAAGCTGAAATATCTCTTGATGCTTTTTTCTTTAAGAAGGTTTTTCTTTTTAACATCTTTTTCTCCTTGTTTTCTTTGAGTTCAATAAAACGTTGTTTTTTCTGACCGCACTTACTCTGTCGCAGTCGCTTGATTTTCTTGAACGCGATGATAATTCACAATGCTGTTCATGTAGCGGCGAATATTCTCAACATATTGGTAAGCCTCATAGCCGCGAGCGTAGCCATATTTTAAGTTTGAATAATGACGCTTTTCCGATAATAGCTGAAGATTATTTTTTACATCTAACCAGTTATCAGGATTGCCGCCTAATTTTTTAGTTAGGCGACGAGCATCTAAAATATGACCTAACCCCATATTGTATGCCGCTAAAGAATACCAAATTCGATCTTCTTCTGGAATACTGTCAGGCATTTGGTCGAGTAGCCAATGCAAATATTCCGATCCCGCTTTTATACTTTGTTCGGCATCCGTGCGATTATTAATATTCATCCGCACAGCCGTATCTTTGGTGAGCATCATCATTCCGCGTACACCTGTTGGAGAGGTGGCATAAGGGTCCCAATGCGATTCTTGATAGGCTACAGCGGCTAATAATCGCCAGTCTAAATTCCCTTTGTATTTTTCAAAGAGCGGTTGATATTGAGGCAGAATTTTTTCAACCGCCTCTAAATAAGCCTGAGTATCTACATAATCAAAGGCAGTAATATGACGGAAATATTTTTCCTCAATGCGATCAATTAATCCGGTCTCAATGGCATTATTCATAAAATCCAACAAGCCTGCTTGCAACTCATTATAGGATTGATTGGAGAGATACCAATGCACAGTCATTTCATCGGTTAAGTCAAATGCAATCGCTAAGTTAGGGCGAATTTGTTGTGCTGCTGCCACGTCAATACTGTTTGCAATAGTATAAGGAATTTTGCCTTCCGCCACTTGAATCAATAATTCTTCTTGGGTCAGCTGCTTGTTATTCTGCCATTTAAGTGCAGGAAGTTTTTTCTGTGCGAGGGATAATAATTTTTCTAAGTCTTCCCCCGCTGAAATAATAATTTCTTGCTGGACTTGTGCTAAATCTTTCGGGCGATTTTCCCCTTTTTTATACACAAGTTGCCAAGAGGCAGAGGTGTAAGATGGCCCTAACTGAAATTTTTCAGCACGTTGAGGCTGGAACAAAAGATTCGCAGCAGCAATATCAATATTGTTGTTTTCTAATTCGTTAAAAAGTTGATCGTTATTTTCTAAGGTTTTAATTTGTAAACGAACCCCTAAATAATCCGCAAAGTTTTTTGCTAATTCGTATTCCAAGCCAGATTCGCCCTCATTCCCAATAAAATAGTAAATGGGATTGTTAATGGTGCCGACAATAAGGCTACCGCGATTTTTGATCGCAGTGTAAGGGTTTTGCTCCGATTGCATAATTTTTTGCCAAGGGAACACCATATCCACTGCCCAAAGTAATAATGCAAAGGCAGCAATAATACGTAAAAATAGACCTTTCAATAGATAAACCTT
>JAGZRY010000018.1 GCA_018381425.1 Haemophilus parainfluenzae | reverse complement strand
TGCTTCCCGTTTTTATGATTATTAAATAATTTTATGAATATTGAAGTTTTGCATTGTAGCGGAATTTTTCGCCTTTGGTTAGGTTTTCGCGAAAAAACAGATGAAAAAAACACGATAACCAAGATTATCGTGTTTTTTGATGAGAAGTGCGGTCAGAAAACACGATGTTTTCTGTACGCAAAATTAGAAGCCAGCTTGTTTTTCTAATTGTTCGACAAGCGCATCGTCTAAACCTAACGCTTGTGCTAAATTTGCTAAGAAAATGATTTCTTTGCGAGATAAATCTTTACTTACTAAACGAGCAGCTAAGTATACATTGCTTGCAAGTGCAGTATCGTTGCCTACAAGACGTGCAATTTCATTGATAGAAATTGGATTTTGGATTTCTTGTGCAAGCCATTGTGCTAATTCAGGATTGTTACCTGCTTCGTTTGCAATAGTTTGTTTTTCATCTTCAGTGATTTCACCATCAGCTGCCGCAGCTGCGATCATGGTGCGTAAAATTAATTCGCCTGCATCTACATGGCTTGATGAGTTTAATATATCAAATGCATTTTCTGAGATGTTTGGTTGGCTGCTTTGTTGGGATTTTTGATAGTTTTGATAAGCTTGATAAGCAAGGTTACCTAAAACGGCAAGCGAGCCTAATTTAGCTAGGCTTGCACCGCCACTACGGCCTAAAATCATCGATAAAATACCGCCTAATGCTGCACCACCACCTACTTTGGTGAGAGAGTCGATGGTTTGGTTGCCTGTTTCAAGTTTGCTTGCAGAGTTTTTCGCGACATCTAAAACTTGGTTTAAAATGCTGTTAAGATCCATAAATGTTTCCTTTTGGTTGTTTTGTTGATAGTAGTTAAATACGGCTTTTAGACAGTAAAATTTAAAAAAATTCACTGAATTTAACCTCTCTTTAAACCAAGTTCTTGACTCGGTTTTAGAATTCATTATATTGAAATCTTTCTCCATTCAAAAGGAACTTAATATGACGCAGTCAAACGCAAAGCGTGAGACCTTCTCCGGTCGGAAAGCATTTATTATGGCAGCGATTGGATCCGCTGTTGGTTTAGGAAACATTTGGCGTTTCCCTTACACCACTTATGAAAACGGAGGCGGTGCATTTATTATCCCTTACCTCATTGCTCTTTTAACCGCTGGTATTCCATTGCTTTTTTTAGATTACGCAATCGGCCATCGCCATCGTGGTGGCGCACCACTGTCTTACCGTCGTTTTAACCCACATTTTGAAGTGTTTGGTTGGTGGCAGGTGATGGTCAATGTTATTATCGGGCTTTACTATGCAGTGGTATTAGGTTGGGCGGCAAGCTATACCTATTTCTCACTTAATTCTGCGTGGGGTGATCAGCCGATTGATTTCTTCCTACATGAATTTTTAAAAATGGGTGAGATCAGCAATGGTGTGAGTTTTGAGTTTGTCGGCATGGTAACAGGTCCATTAATTGCTGTATGGTTAGTGGCGTTAGGCGTGCTTTCTTTAGGTATTCAAAAAGGGATTTCTAAATCTTCAGATATTTTAATGCCTGTTTTAGTCGTAATGTTTGTGGCATTGGTAGTTTATTCTTTATTCTTACCAGGTGCAGAAAAAGGCTTGAATGCGTTATTTACACCAGATTGGTCAAAACTGTCTAACCCAAGCGTGTGGATTGCAGCTTATGGTCAAATCTTCTTCTCTCTTTCCATCTGTTTCGGGATTATGATCACGTATGCATCGTACTTGAAAAAAGATTCTGATTTAACAGGTAGCGGCTTGGTTGTCGGTTTTGCAAACTCAAGTTTTGAAGTACTTGCAGGTATCGGTGTATTTGCGGCATTAGGTTTCATCGCAACCGCACAAGGCGTAGAGGTGAGCGAAGTGGCAAAAGGTGGTATTGGTTTAGCCTTCTTTGCATTCCCAACTATTATTAACAAAGCACCATTCGGTGAAGTGTTAGGGGTATTATTCTTCGGTTCATTAACTTTTGCGGCATTAACCTCATTTATCTCTGTTATTGAAGTAATTATTTCAGCGATTCAAGATAAACTCCGTTTACGTCGAGCAAAAGCGACCTTTGTTGTTGGTTTACCAATGATGGTAGTATCAGTCATTTTATTTGGTACTACAACCGGTTTACCAATGCTTGATGTATTCGATAAATTTGTGAACTATTTTGGTATTGTTGCAGTGGCATTTGTTTCATTAATTGTGATTGTAGCAAATGAAAAACTAGGCTTATTAGGCAACCACTTAAACCAAAGTTCTTCATTTAAAGTGGGTTTCCTATGGCGTTTATGCATTGTCATCACCACCGGTATTCTCGCCTTTATGTTATTCAGTGAAGGTGCGAAAGTATTTACAGAAGGTTATGAAGGCTATCCAAGCTGGTTTGTCAATATCTTTGGTTGGGGAATGGCAATTTCGCTAGTGGTCGTTTCATTCATTCTTTCTCGTTTAAAATGGAAAAATGAAGACAACTTCAAGCTTGAAGAAAAAGGAGAATAAAGATGACGAGTATTGCAATTACAATGATGATTGTGTCGCTTCTAGTGATTTGGGGCGGCTTGATCTTTTCCTTAATCAGACTTCCAAAAGAAGAAAAATAAGGTCAAAATTGACCGCACTTTGAAATAAGTAGGGCGTGCTGGGCACGCCCTTTTTTGTTATTTCGATAAATCGATTTGATATACCGCAAATCCCACTTCATCAGTGCCGACTTTCTTCATTGGGTATTGCGCATTGTCTTGAATGAATTTCGCCGCTTGTTCGCTTGGCGAGGTTTCAAAACGCACATCTAATTTATCGTTACCTTTAATCGGTGCAAAACGCCAGTTTTTATCCGCACTTGGATTTACATGACCATGTTTTTCACTTTCTGCTTTGATGTAATCCGCAAGGATTTGGCGGTTTTCATCAGGAGAAGCGTAAACAATGTGTGCATCGCCAGTGCCAGGGAATTTATTACCGTAAGCACGATAGTTATTAGTTGCAATTAAGAATTCTTCTTTTGGATCAACCGGTTTACCTTGGTAAGTTAAATTCACTACACGGTGTGAGTTCGGGTTAATCAATTTGCATTCGCCGTCATAACGTGCTGGTTGAGTGAGGTCGAATTCATAATTTACGCCGTCAATCACATCGTAGTTATAGGTACGGAAACCTTCCCAATCAAGTAAAGATTGTGGTTTGTCGCTTGTAGGGTCGATTTGTTTGAACATACCTGCGCTACATTCTAACCACTCTTTAAGTTCTTCACCGGTTGCTTTGACAACAACTAAGGTATTTGGATAGAGGTATAAGTCTGCTGCGTTACGGAAGGTTAATTCACCTTTGTTCACTTCTGTATAGCCAGTAGGGTCATTTTTACGTCCGCCCGCTTTAAATGGTGCACCTGCACTTAAAATTGGTAAGCCAGCCATTGCGGCAACACTTGGTGCCACTTTTTCAACATAGGCTTTTTGTGCTTGGTTTACAATTTGAATGGTTGGGTCATCTTGTACTAACGCTAAGTAGCTGTACATATTATCGGTAGCTTTACCGATTGGTTGTGCCACGAATTCACGGGTGGCTTCATGTACAGGTTTTAAAAGTGCGGTCAATTCTGCGTCACTTTCTGTGGTCGCTTTTTTGTTTTCAGCATCGTAAATTGGGCGAAGTGCCGCTTTACCATCAGCCACTAACCATTTGCCGTTGTGTTGAGCAAGGGTTAAGTCGATTACACTGATGTTGTTTGCCCAGTAGCCTGCCATACTTTCAGGCACGCCTTTCACAGTACCTTTAGCAATATCTGCATTTGGTGATTTTGCGAACTCTTTATTCGGGAATAAACGGTGAGAGTGACCGAAAACAATCGCATCAATATGTGGTACATCAGCAAGGTAGAATGCTGAGTTTTCTGCACCTTCTTGATATGGTTCGTCAGATGGGCCAGTGTGCGCAAGTGCCACAATAATATCTGCGCCTTTTTGTTTCATTTCTGGCACATATTTTTGTGCGGTTTTCACGATATCGCGCGTTTCTACTTTGCCTTGTAAGTTCGCTTTATCCCACACCATAATTTGTGGTGGCACAAAACCGATATAACCGATGTTTAGTTTATGCGTTTTACCTTGGCTATCGACCACTTCTTTGGTTTGAATCACATAAGGCGTGAAATATGGCTCTTCAGTACCGACTTTCACTACGTTAGCATTGATGATAGGGAATTTCGCTTGTTTAATTGCATCGGCTAAATAATCTAAGCCATAGTTAAACTCATGGTTACCTAATGTTCCTACTTCATAGTGCATTGCATTTAAGCAATCTACAGCTGGGTTTGATTTGCCTTCTTTGTAACCTTTCGCAGCTTGATAGTCAGCGATTGGGTTACCTTGGATTAAGTCACCGTTATCAACTAAAACGCTGTTTTTCACCTCTTGACGAGCTTGACGAATCAAGCTTGCTGCACGGGTAAAACCGAATTTCTCAGTAGGTGCATCTTTGTAGTAATCGAAGTCAGTTAAAAAACTGTGAATATCTGTCGTTGCCACAATACGTAAATCGACTTGCGTGTCGTTTTTTGCAAAAGCAAAGCGGCTAGCACTTAACGCTAAAATGCTGCTTGCGCCAAGTTGGATGAAATCTCTTCTGTTGATCATATGAGCTCCTGTTGTGTAAGAATCGGCAAGATTTTAAAGCTCTTTTATATATAAAGAAAGCGCAATATAAAGTTATGAAATGAAGTGTGATATGCATCACAAAATAAGGGATTGAATTTGGTTGCAAAACTTCACGTTTGGGACAAAAATAGGGTATCCAATCCGCTAAAAATCACTTCATTCACAGTAAGGTAACCATTTATTGATGGCATCCGATAAGGAGATCGCTATGGCTTTTAATCTTAAAAATAGACACCTATTGAGTCTTGTTCATCATTCAGAACGCGAAATTAATTATTTGTTAGATTTATCGCGTGATTTGAAACGAGCGAAATATGCGGGAACTGAGCAACCTAAACTGCAAGGTAAAAATATCGCATTAATTTTTGAAAAAACCTCAACTCGTACTCGTTGTGCTTTTGAAGTGGCTGCTTATGATCAAGGTGCTAGAGTGACTTACATTGATCCAAATTCATCTCAGATTGGACATAAAGAAAGCATGAAGGATACGGCTCGAGTTCTTGGGAGGATGTATGATGCGATTGAATATCGGGGCTTTAAACAAAGTACTGTGCAAGAGCTTGCAGATTATGCTGGTGTCCCTGTGTTTAATGGTTTAACGGATGAGTTTCATCCTACACAAATGCTCGCGGATGTTCTCACGATGATTGAACATTGTGACAAGCCACTTCGTCAAATTAGTTATGTGTATATTGGTGATGCACGCAATAACATGGGGAATTCTCTTTTACTGATTGGAGCAAAACTGGGGATGGATGTGCGTATTTGCGGCCCAAAAGCTTTATTACCTGAAGCAAGTTTTGTTGAGATGTGTGAAAGTTTTGCTAAAGAAAGTGGGGCACGCCTTACCGTAACTGAAGATATTGATAAAGCGGTAAAAGGTGCTGATTTTGTGCATACCGATGTTTGGGTTTCGATGGGCGAGCCATTAGATGCTTGGGGAAAACGGATTAAGTTATTGCTTCCTTATCAAGTCACACCTGAATTAATGAAACGCACTGGTAATCCAAAAGTGAAATTTATGCACTGCTTACCAGCCTTCCATAACAGTGAAACCAAAGTTGGTCGTCAAATTGCTGAAAAATATCCTGAATTAGCTAATGGTATTGAAGTGACTGAAGACGTATTTGAATCGCCAATGAACATTGCATTTGAACAAGCGGAGAACCGTATGCATACGATTAAGGCGGTAATGGTGGCAAGTTTAGCTTAGGAAAGCTCTCGTTAAATTGATAACTTTATTCATCATCTAATTTTAAGAATAATTTATTTCCGTACTTTTTGTGGTTTTATTTTATATGAAATTTAAATTTATTTTTTGATAATGATCACATTTTTTAAAAAATATTATTGACATAATCTTTGTACGCGAAGAGAATATACCTAACAAAAGTTAGCTTAGATAAAAAGAGGGACTTTTTCTATGCTATTTCGTACATATATACACAGATACGTCCATACGAAAGTATTGAGACTTTTACGGTTTAATCCGATAAAAGGTCGTTCTTTGATGGCGCATATCCGTCGTACACGCCATATTATGATGCCATCGTATCGCTCTTGCTTTTCATACTCAGTATTTGCTTCTCAAAATAAACCATCCAACACGGCTCTCTAAACAGAGTTGTCCTCTCTGTTTAGAGAGTCTTCGCAGATTAATTTCTGAATATTTTTGCATTACCTAGAACAGGTAAGAAGTATCTTTAGAAATTAACTTGATCTTATTTAATTTAAAATAAATATATTCTTACTTTAGTTTTTATAATAAAAATCTAGAGCGGATTATTTTATTCTAAATAAATCTATTGCGTTATTAAAATTAATAATGCAGGGTAACTTTACGTCAAAAATAAATAAAGGAGTTCATTATGCCAAACTTAAAAATTGCATATAGCCCAAAAGTTGAACAATATTTCTCTACAAATAGAGAATTGGTTGAGATTGCCAAAACAGACTTTACAGATGTTGCGGCTATCGTGTTAAGTTCAGGTGATGTAGGAGAATACCTCGGTCGAATTCAAGCAACAAAATTCGGCGTTCCAGTATTCGTTGTTCAAACAGAAGAACAACAAGTGGATCCAAAATTCTATGATTCTATTTACCATATCCAAGATTTAAACGGTTATGACATCAAACTTTATAGCCGCCAAATCGAAACTGCAGCAAAACTTTATGAAGAAAAAATGTTACCGCCATTTTTCAAAATGTTAAGTGAATATGTGGAAATGGGTAATATTGCTTTTGACTGTCCGGGACATCAAGGTGGTCAATACTACCGTAAACATCCAGCAGGTCGTTTCCTTTATGACTTCTACGGTGAAAACATTTTCCGTTCAGATATTTGTAATGCTGACGTGAAATTAGGTGACTTGTTAATTCATGAAGGTGCAGCTTGTGATGCACAAAAATATGCCGCTCAAGTATTTAATGCGGATAAAACTTACTTTGTATTAAACGGTACTTCATCTGCAAATAAAGTAGCATTAAACGCAGTGCTTTCTCTAGGCGATTTAGTGTTATTTGACCGTAACAACCACAAATCAAACCACCACGGTGCGTTAATTCAAGCAGGTGCAACGCCAATTTACTTGGAAACTGCACGTAACCCATTTGGTTTCATCGGTGGTATTGATAGTCACTGTTTTGAAGAAGATTACTTAAAATCATTAATCAAAGAAGTGGCACCTGAAAAATTAAATCAAAAACGTCCATTCCGTTTAGCAGTTATCCAATTAGGTACTTATGACGGTACGATTTATAACGCTCGCCAAGTTGTGGATAAAATCGGTCACCTTTGTGATTACATCTTATTCGACTCTGCATGGGTAGGTTATGAACAATTCATTCCAATGATGAAAGATTGCTCTCCATTATTGCTTGAATTAAATGAAAATGACCCTGGTATTTTAGTGACACAATCTGTTCACAAACAACAAGCTGGTTTCTCACAAGCTTCACAAATCCATAAAAAAGATAAACATATCAAAGGCCAAGATCGTTATGTAAACCATAAACGTTTCAATAACGCCTTCATGTTACATGCTTCAACCAGTCCGTTCTATCCATTGTTTGCAACATTAGATGTGAACGCGAAAATCCAGGGTAGTGAAGCCGGTCTTCGCTTATGGCATGAATGTGTGAAAGTGGGTATCGAAGCACGTAAGTTAGTGTTGAATCATTGTGACTTAATCCGTCCATTCATCCCTACCACAGTAAAAGGTAAAAAATGGCAAGATTATGACACAGAAGAAATCGCAACCAACCTCGAATTCTTCAAATTCCACCCAACTGATACATGGCATAAATTTGAAGGCTATGCGGATGAACAATACTTCGTTGACCCATGTAAATTCTTGCTTACCACTCCCGGTATCAGCTTAGAAAATGGTGAATATGAAGACTTCGGTATTCCAGCGACCATTCTTGCAAACTACTTACGTGAAAACGGTATTATTCCGGAAAAATGTGACTTGAACTCCATCTTATTCTTGCTCACTCCGGCAGAAACTCTCACCAAAATGCAAACATTGGTAGCTCAAATTGCCTTGTTCGAAAAACACATTAAACAAAACTCTTTATTAAAAGATGTATTGCCAACAGTGTACAAAAACAACGAAGACCGCTACAAAGGTTACACAATCCGTCAATTATGCCAAGAAATGCATGACCTTTATGTAAGCCGCAATGTAAAACAACTTCAAAAAGACCTATTCCGCAAAGCAACATTACCGGAATATGTATTAAATCCACACGATGCGAATATTGAATTCGTTCGTAACAAAGTTGAACTTGTTGCATTAACTGACATTGTTGGTCGCGTAGCTGCGGAAGGTGCATTACCTTATCCTCCAGGTGTGTTATGTGTGGTTCCAGGAGAAAGATGGAGTCCAACTGCACAAAAATACTTCCTTGCATTAGAAGAGGGTATCAACACATTACCTGGCTTCGCACCTGAAATCCAAGGGGTCTATTTACAAAAAGATCCTGATGGACGTACTCGTGCATATGGCTATGTTTTAACTGACTATTAATAAAGTGAGGTTATGAGGATTTTCCTCATCAGCCTCTCAGCACAAACAAAAAGTGCGGTTAAAAACATCTGATTTTTTGACCGCACTTGTAGGAGTATAAATTATGAGTGCTAAAAGTAATAAAATTGGTGTAGTACAACTCACCATTCTTACCATGGTTAATATGATGGGTTCAGGTATCATTATGTTACCGACCAAATTAGCCGAAATTGGGACTATTTCTATCGTTTCTTGGCTTGTAACCGCAGTTGGTTCAACAGCTTTAGCTTATGCATTCGCACAATGCGGTATGTTTAGTAGAAAATCTGGTGGTATGGGTGGCTATGCTGAATACTCTTTCGGTAAAGCAGGTAACTTCATGGCAAACTATACTTATGGTGTGTCATTAGTTATTGCGAATACTGCGATTGCAATTTCTGCTGTAGGTTATGGTTCTGAGTTCCTCGGAGCAACCCTTTCTCCACTTTCTATTGCATTATGGACAATCTTCACTCTTTGGCTTGCGACTATTCTTAACTTCGGTGGCGCAAGAATTACGGGTAACATCAGTTCATTCACCATTTGGGGTGTAATTATTCCTGTGGTCGGTATTTCAATCATCGGTTGGAAATGGTTTGATGGTTCAATGTATGTAAACTCGTGGAATCCACACAATGTGCCTACCTTTGAAGCGATCGGTGTGTCTATTTCAATGACATTATGGGCGTTCTTAGGGTTAGAATCAGCTTGTGCGAATGCAGATGCTGTTGAAAACCCAGAGAAAAACGTACCAATCGCAGTACTTGGTGGTACTTTAGGGGCAGCGGTAATTTATATCGTTTCAACTAACGTGATCGCAGGTATTGTACCTAACCTTGAACTTGCTAACTCAACAGCACCATTTGGTTTAGCTTTTGCTCACATGTTTAATGACACAATTGGTAAAGTCATCATGGGCTTAATGGTGATGTCTTGCTTTGGTTCATTACTAGGCTGGCAGTTCACTATTGCTCAAGTGTTCAAATCTTCAGCAGAAGAAGGTTATTTCCCGGCATTCTTCAAAAAAGTTACCAGTAAAGATGCACCTATCGTTGGTATGGTAACTATCACTTCGTTACAAACATTACTATCATTAATGACAATCAGCCCATCATTAAATAAACAATTCAATGTGCTGGTTGACCTAGCGGTAGTAACAAACGTTATTCCATACTTGCTCTCAATGGCTGCACTTGCCGTATTGTTGAAAACTGAAAATGTTCCTCAACAAAAATACAAAAAAACTGTTCTTGTTGCCTTTATTGGTTCAGTCTATAGTATCTATGCGCTTTATGCTGCGGGTGAACAAGCGATGTTATACGGTTCAATTGTGACCTTTATCGGTTGGACGTTGTATGGTTTTGTTTCTTACAAATTTGACCTTAAAAAATCTCAAGCTTAATTAAAAAAAGAAAAGCCTACATCTTCATGTAGGCCTTTTGAGTTGCAATAAGCTAAGTATAAAAGAGCGGTTGAAAATTTAATTGTTTTCTGTCGTTCTTTTTATTTAGGACAACACTCTCAATAAAATAGGCTGAAATTCCGTTTGTTGGTCAAGTTTTCGTGTGTAACGCTTAGCCATCACAAAGGAAAGTGCGGTCAAAATAAAGATTAAAATCGCACGGATGAGCTCATTTTTACTGATATAACATGAAATAAAAGCCAGTTTTTCAATTAAATTTTGAACACGATTAAGATTAATTGGCATAGTTTTCTCCTGATACGGTTTATTTTTTGATATTCGTCAAACAAAAATAATTTTTCTTTGAAAATTAACCTTTTCTAAGTGTAATATCGGTATTGCTAAATGCCTTTAAAAAGGAGTAGAAAATGAAAAACATGTTACTGCTCAGTAGCTCAAAATACAAGAACACAGGTTATCTTGAACACACCATACCTTGGTTACAAAATTTCCTGACTTATTATCGTGGTAAAACAATTGCTTTTGTGCCTTATGCTGGGGTACGTCGCACTTTTGATGAATATGAAAAAACTGTGCAAAATGCACTTTCTGATTTAGGGATGAATATTGTTTCCGTTCATCATGGTAAACAACATCGAGATATCATTGAACAAGCAGATGTCATCGCTATTGGCGGCGGGAATACATTTTGTTTGTTAAAACAGCTTTATGAACACAATTTGATTGATATCATTCGTGAAAAAGTAAATAACGGTACACCTTATTTTGGTTGGAGTGCTGGGGCCAATGTAGCTGGCGCATCTATTATGACAACTAATGATATGCCGATTACTTATCCTCCTTCATTTCAAGCATTACAACTTTTTCCTCATCAAATTAATCCGCACTTTATTTCAGGTAAAATGCAAGGTCATAATGGAGAAAGCCGAGAAGAACGTTTGGCAGAATTTTTACTCGTTAATCCAACTGCATTTGTATATGCCTTACCTGAAGGTTCTGCGCTTCATATACAAAATGAAATGGCAACTGTATTGGGTGAAAACCCTATTTTGTGCTTCAGTGAAAATATGGAATGTGGCACATTTGACATCAATACAACTTTTTCTTATTAACTTAAAGGGAACATATAATGGAATTATTCAAATCCATCGTTGCAGTGATTGGCATTATTGCCACAATTTATTTTCTGATTAAAAAAGCCGAAACCCGAACCGTTTTGATTGGTGTCGGCTTAATTATGTCCATTCTGACGCTTAATCCAATGGGCGCATTAGATGCTTTTGCCAAAAGCATGACATCTGGTGGATTAATTATGGCTATCTGTTCTAGTATGGGTTTTGCTTATGTAATGAAATACACTCAATGTGATACTCATCTGGTACATTTACTTACCAAACCATTAAGCGGATTAAAATTCTTCTTAATTCCGATTGCAACCGTCATCACCTTTTTCATCAATATTGCTATTCCTTCTGCTGCTGGTTGTGCAGCTGCGGTTGGCGCAACATTAATTCCTGTTTTAAAAAGTGCGGGTGTTCGACCAGCTACTGCTGGTGCAGCTATTTTAGCAGGGACTTTTGGATCAATGATGAGCCCGGGTTCTTCTCACTCAGCAATGATTAGTGAAATGTCAGGCTTAACTATCGCTCAAGTAAACCTTTCACATGCGCCATATAGCATGATTGCGGGAGCTATAGGTGCGGTTGTTTTAACAATTCTTGCTCTTGTTTTTAAAGATTATGGTGAACAACATCGCCAAGCTTATCTTGCAGAACAAAAAGAAAGTGAAATTAAAGTTGTTGAAGGCGTCAATGTACTTTATGCCCTTGCACCATTAATACCATTAGTTATTTTAGTAATTGGTGGAACGTCATTACAACAAGTACCAGGTCTTGAATGGACTAAAATGGGTGTGCCTCAAGCGATGCTTATTGGCGCAATTTACGGCATTATCGTAACTCGCATTTCCCCAGTAAAAATTACTGAAGAATTTTTCAATGGTATGGGAAATTCTTATGCAAACGTACTTGGTATCATCATTGCAGCCAGTGTATTTGTAGCAGGATTAAAATCTACGGGCGCAGTTGATGCTGCAATTTCTTTCTTAAAAGAATCTAACGAATTTGTACGTTGGGGCGCAACAATTGGACCATTCTTAATGGGGTTAATTACAGGCTCTGGCGATGCTGCAGCAATTGCCTTTAACAGTGCCGTCACACCACATGCTGTAGAACTCGGTTACACTCATGTAAATCTTGGTATGGCAGCAGCCATTGCTGGTGCAATTGGTCGTACAGCTTCACCAATTGCAGGCGTAACCATCGTTTGTGCAGGCCTTGCGATGGTAAGCCCAGTAGAAATGGTAAAACGTACCGCACCAGGTATGATACTTGCTGTTTTATTCTTAGCATTATTTATGTTGTAAAAATAGTAAAAAATTGACCGCACTTTTTTTAAGTGCGGTCTGTTTTTATAGACTTTTAAAGGAAGAAAAAATGAACTTAGATTTAAATCAACTTGTTAAATGGCGTCGTGAATTTCATCGTTTTCCAGAAATTGGCTGGAGTGAATTTTGGACAACTTCTCGCATTGCGGATTACTTGGAAGACTTAGGTTGTTTTGAAATTTTTCTTGGCAAACAAATTATAAATCCAGACTTTGTTCGTGGACGAAAACAAGCCGTAGTAGATAAAGGCTTAGCTAATGCAAAAACCTATGGAGCCAATGAAAAATGGCTCGAAAAAATGGAAGGATATACTGGTTGTGTGGCATTATTTGATTCAGGTAAACCAGGGAAAACTATTGCATTACGTTTTGACATAGACTGTGTGAATGTAACGGAAACTCGCTCACCAGAGCATATTCCAAATAAAGAAGGTTTTGCCTCAATTAACGATGGTTTTATGCATGCTTGTGGACATGATTCACACATTACAATAGGTTTAGGCGTAGCATTATGGATCGCTCAGAACAAAGATAAACTCACTGGAAAAGTAAAAATTGTATTTCAACCAGCAGAAGAAGGTGTTCGAGGTGCAGCAGCCATTGCACAAAGTGGCATAATTGATG
Organism: Haemophilus parainfluenzae; assembly: GCA_018381425.1. Lineage (GTDB taxonomy): Bacteria > Pseudomonadota > Gammaproteobacteria > Enterobacterales > Pasteurellaceae > Haemophilus_D > Haemophilus_D parainfluenzae_O. The sequence goes on along the minus strand of JAGZRY010000018.1, from coordinate 2,242 downwards.
ATGCAGATTATTTTGCTTCTTCACACATTAGTTTTTGCGCGAATACAGGCACTGTTATTGCTAATCCAAGAAATTTTCTTTCCACTACAAAAATTGATATTCGCTATAAAGGTAAACCAGCCCACGCAGGTGCTGCGCCCCATTTAGGTCGTAATGCTTTATTAGCTGCAGCGCATACAGTCACTCAACTTCATGGTATTGCACGCCATGGTGAAGGCATGACAAGAATTAATGTAGGTGTGCTAAAAGCGGGTGAAGGACGAAATGTCATTCCATCTTCTGCTGAATTACAATTAGAAGTGCGGGGAGAAAATAAAGCAATTAATGAATACATGACTGAACAAGTCATGCAAATAGCCAAAGGTATCTCCATAAGTTTTGATGTCGCATATGAAACTGAAATTGTAGGTGAAGCCGTGGATATGAATAATGATGTTGAACTTATAAAACTCATCGAAGAAATATCTCTTGAACAACCACAAATAAATAACGTAAATTCAGATTATGCTTTCAATGCAAGTGAAGATGCGACTATTTTAGGTAGACGTGTACAAGAACATGGAGGCAAAGCTATTTACTTCATTCTTGGAGCAGATCGCACAGCTGGTCATCATGAAGCTGAATTTGATTTTGATGAAAATCAATTGCTTACTGGGGTTAATATTTATACTTCTTTAGTACAAAGATTATTATCTTAATAGAAACGCCTACATCTTAATGTAGGCTCTTTCGAGTAGTAATAAGCTAAGTACAAAAGAGCGGTTGAAAATTTAATTGTTTTCAGCCGTTCTTTTTATTTAGGACAATACTCTCAATAAAATAGGCTGAAATTCTGTTTGTTGGCCAAGTTTTCGGGTGTAACGCTTAACCATCACAAAGGAAAGTGCGGTTAAAATAAAGATTGAAATCGCACGGATGAGCTCATTTTCACTGATATAGCTAGAAAGCAATGTTGCAACTAATAGCGTGAAAAGTGGCACGATATACATTAACAGTGCGGAGAAAAGCATGGATTTTTCTTCTAGACCGATTTCTACCATTTGGCCTACACGGAGTGGCGTGATGGTTTCTAATGTGAAGATATGTTCGCCTCGCTTTCCGTTAAGTTCAGAAAGGGAAGCTGTTCCACAGGCTTCTCTAGCCGAACAAGCGCCACAGGCGCTTTGTGACTGGCATTTCACCCAGACAAGACCGGTTTCCGCATCATAGCTCATCACAACAGCACTTTCTTTTAGCATTGCGCTTCTCCCATATAAATATCAAAGCGGTGGTTTTTGGTTTCGCGACTGACATGGGGCGCTTTTTGCGCTAAAAATTCCGCATAATCAGGACGTTTTACCACCACACGTTTACGGGCTAATTGTAACGCAGGTATCAAGAGCTCATCAGCATCCAAGTCCGCACCAACCAAATGTTGGAATACACGCATTTCTTTTTTAACTAGGGCGGATTTTTGTTTGTGCGGATACATTGGATCCAAATACACCACATCGGCACTATCGATTTGTGGATTAAGTTCGGCAATATGATGAACATCTAGCAATTGCATATTTTGTCGCATCATTTCACCTATTTCTGCATCTTGATAGGCTCGGTTGAGCCCATCCTGTAATAATAAATACACCACGGGATGGCGTTCTATTAAGCGCACTTTGCAACCGATAGAAGCTAAAACAAAGGCATCTCGACCAAGTCCTGCTGTGGCATCAATCACGCTCGGCAATTCTGCGCCCTTAATGCCTACAGCTTTGGCAACAGCTTCGCCACGTCCACCACCGAACTTACGACGATGAGCCATCGCACCGGCAACAAAATCCACAAACACATCGCCCAATTTAGGCTCATCCAGTTTACGCAAGGAAAGATGGGTTTCAGTTCGCACCAATGCAAGCGGACTTTCAGTACAATGCTCGATACCAAAATGGGAACAAAGTGCGGTCAATTCTGACAATGTTCCCACTTCAGCAATTAATTGGATTTTTATTTTCTCACCAGCCATACGCCGCTTTCCATATGATCTGTGTAAGGAAATTGATCAAACAACGCCGCTTTTTCAATTCGGTGGGTTTGGCTTAGGGTTTGTAAATTCTCACAAAGGGTATGTGGATTGCAGGAAATATACAAAATACGATCGTAATTCTGCACCAGTTTTACCGTGTCAGGGTCAAGCCCTGCTCGTGGTGGGTCAACAAAAATCGTATTGCATTGATAGGCTTTTAAATCAATGCCTTTTAAGCGATTA